>NZ_JAUBTX010000031.1:0-50823 GCF_036705185.1 Microcoleus sp. B4-D4
TTTCTTCTCCCCACAATAAAACCACCCTGCTTTTTAAGGGGTGTGCCAGGGAGATCGTCTTAAGTAAACCGTATTGATATAAAAACTAAAAACTAACAACTAACAACTAACAACTAACAACTAAAAATTAACAACTGCCAACTAACAACTAACAACTGCCAACTAACAACTAACAACTAACAACTTCTTCATGGCAGAGACTGCCCCGTCGTATTTTTGATGTATTCCTGAATTTTTTGATAATCGTCTGAGTTGCCTTCGCGCATGAGGATAATATTAGTCGCGCTGTCAGGCAGAAAAAAGCTGATTAGCCGACCGTTTTGTTCGCAAATAAAAGAGCTAATTCGACTCAAATCGATCGCAAATTCCTTGCGGTCAAAATGAATTTTTATCCACGAACCCCTAGAATTGCGATCGATGGTTTTTTTGAGGTAATCGAGAACTTGCTTGTAAGCCTCATGATTGCCTTGGGGATGCAGGATAATCGGCTGACTGCTATTAGGCAGCCAAAATGTGATGCGCTTGTTATCCAGTTCGCTCGAAAAAGCACTAATAGTGTCAAGATCAATTATGTATGTATTTTTTTCATAAATAAACTTGCTCCAGTAAGCCACACAACCCTCCTCAAACCTGCGTTTCCTGGTATTTTAGGATAGTTTGACAATTCATACCATTTTAGATTTTAGATTTTAGACTGCGGCTAACGCTCAGTCGATCGATTTTAGATTGAGAATGACTGATGATTGTGGGGATTGGCATCTTACCTGCAGTTGTATTGTGTTTTGAGATTGGTATCACTATTGAAATCACAGCTAAAAAATTCAGTAGAAATATCAGTATTTTTGCTTTTTACCTTTTACGTTTTCCTTTATGCCTTGGGGTACTAGCCCCCCAAACCCTATGTTAGGGCAGAGGTGAGGTTTTTTGTCGTTGAGAATGCTGCCCGATATCATGTCCGGTAGATGAGACCCCTCTTAAATTCTATTGTTGGGTTGGGCGGGTGAGAGTGCGATCGATTATCCGTCCTATGTGAATATTTGTCTGCACTCACCCGTCCCTACAGACATTTAATATATCAAAACTAATCGATCGCACAGGATAGGAGATTAACTTCCGGCAACTTTCCCCGCTACCAAGTCCCGAGGCTCAGTTTCTAAAACATCCTGCTTTCCCTGGGTGCTAGCGGCCTGGATAAACCCTTGAAACAAGGGGTGGGGGGCGCTAGGTCTAGATTGGAATTCAGGGTGAAATTGACTGGCGATGAAAAAGGGATGGTTGGGTAATTCGATCATTTCTACCAATCGGCCGTCGGGAGAGGTCCCGGAGACTGCATAACCTGATTCTAAGAAAAGATTGCGGTAGGCGTTGTTGAATTCGTACCGGTGGCGGTGCCGCTCGTAAATCACTTCTTTTTGATAAAGTTTGAAAGCGAGGGTGTCTGGGTTGACGCGACAGGGATACAAACCCAGTCGCATTGTACCGCCCAAATCGACTACATCTTGCTGTTCTGGCAATAAATTAATTACCGGATTTGCCGTATTTGGGTCAAATTCAGCACTGTTGGCATCCTTCAGTTGGGCGGTGTGGCGCGCCCATTCAATCACAGCACACTGCATCCCCAAACACAATCCCAAAAAAGGTATTTTGTGCTGTTTAGCATATTCGATCGCCGCTATTTTGCCATCAACTCCCCGAATCCCAAAACCTCCGGGTACAACAATGCCGTTGATATCTTTGAGATAATTATCGAGATTTCCCGATTCTAAATCTTCTGAGTTAATCCAGTGCAAATTTAGGTCGCAGCCGATCGAGATTGCGGCGTGCCGCAAAGCTTCAACCACCGAAAGATAAGCATCGTTCAAGCGCACGTATTTGCCAACCAAAGCAATATCAATCTTGTGGCTGGGACTGTAAAGCCGCTTGACTAAGGTTTCCCACTGAGTCAAATCGGGTTGCCGCTGTTCGAGTTGCAGCAAATTGATGGTTTGTTCTGCCAAACCTTCTTCTTCCATCATTAGAGGCACTTCGTAGATACTTTTGGCATCTTGAGCCGTGATGACGCATTCTTCGGGTACGTTGCAGAATTCCGACAATTTTTGTTTGAGGCCCAAAGGTAAAGGCCGATCGCACCGACAGACTAGAATATCTGGTTGAATGCCGATCGACCGCAACTCCTTAACCGAGTGCTGAGTCGGTTTAGTTTTCATCTCCCCAGCCGAAGGAATCCAAGGTATCAGCGTTACGTGCATATACAAGACATTTTGCCGCCCGACATCCTTGCGAAACTGGCGAATTGCCTCCAAAAACGGCAAAGACTCAATATCTCCCACCGTGCCGCCGATTTCCGTAATCACCACATCGGGGTTAGTATTTTTTGCGACTCGGTGAATGCGCTCTTTAATCTCGTTAGTGATGTGGGGAATCACCTGCACCGTGCTCCCCTGATACTCGCCGCGGCGTTCCTTATTAATCACAGCTTGATAAATCGAACCCGTGGTGACGCTGTTGAGGCGAGACATGGAGGTATCGGTAAAACGCTCGTAATGCCCCAAATCCAGGTCGGTTTCCGCACCGTCTTCGGTGACAAAGACTTCTCCGTGCTGGAACGGGCTGAGAGTGCCGGGGTCAACGTTAATATAAGGGTCTAGCTTCAAAATCGAGACCGAGTAGTTTCGGGACTTCAATAAGCGGCCGAGGGAAGAAGCGACAATTCCCTTGCCGATACTGGAAACCACGCCGCCGGTCACAAACACAAATTTGCTCATAGGATTTTTGACTTTAGATGTTTCTCAGTTAAGGTAACACTCAACTCTAAGAGCTAAAATCAAAAATTGTCCAGCAGGGCTAGAGCATTTTTCCTGTACGGGTGGGGAGGCGATGGGTTGCAGATTGGCTCGATCGGGCGTTTTGCACGGTTTTGAGAGCGATCGCCCAAATTAACAACCTGTGCGCGAACATTTGTAGGGCGATCGCCCCACCACTCAAACAAAAAATGCTTTTTACAAAACCCAGATGCAGGCGATCGATCCAGAAACCGCAGATATCGGGCAGATGCAACACCGAAGTCTATAATCCAAAACACAGATCCTCCCTTATTCCGGCTTTTTTCTTCCCAATTACCAGACTGGTTGACTTTCTATTAAAAGCGTGGCTGCAAAGGTGTCTACCGGCTTTGAGAAAAAGTATCCCTGTCCGTATTCGCATTCCAGCGATCTGAGCAAATTAAGCTGTTCGATGGTTTCAATTCCTTCAGCAATTACATCCATGCGTAAATGACTGGCTAAAATTAAAATAGTCTGTACAATAGCTTCGTTGCCTTCATCTTCAGTCATGCGGCTGACAAAAGCTCGATCGATCTTTAAAGCGTCAGTTGGAAAAGTGTGCAGGCGGCTCAAAGAAGAATAGCCTGTGCCGAAATCGTCAATATATAATTGAACTTCTAAATTTTTCAATTGTGCGAGGGTAGCGGCTGCTGATTCGGCATTGTCCATGATTACGCCTTCAGTAATTTCTAATTTTAAGCTGCGGGGGTCTAGTTGAGTTTCTTGTAAAATTTCGCTGATGCGATCGATTAAATCCGGCTGTTTGAATTGTTCGTTAGAAAGGTTGACGCTGACAGTCAAGGGCGGATTTATGGGAAATCTTTGGTGCCACTGGTGGATCTGACGGCAAGCCGATCGCATCATCCACCAACCAATCGGTACAATCAATCTGGTTTCTTCCGCGACTAAAATAAATTCGCCGGGAGATACTAAACCTCGCGAAGGGTGATACCACCGCAGCAGCGCTTCAAAACCGCTGATTTTACCGCTGGTTAGAGAGACGATGGGCTGGTAGTAAAGCCGAAATTCATGGGAGTCGAGAGCTCGCCGCAAATCGTTTTCTAGTTGCAAAAGAGCGACGGCGCGAGTGTGCATACTTAAGTCAAAAACTTCGTGGCGAGCTTTCCCCAATCCCTTAGCGTGATACATAGCTGCATCTGCATCTCGCAGCAATTCTTCTGGTCGATCGTACAACATTTGGAACGGGACATTGGCAGCGGGAGAGTCGGAAGACAAGCAAGACAAAGCAGTTGCCCGATCGATATTTTCGCCATTTCCAGAGTCCGATAGTTCGCTGCTTTGCGTTGACTGCGGAGGTAAACCAGAAGAAACAATGCCAATGCTAGCACTGCTAAAAACTTGATATTCGTTGAGGTAAAAAGGCTCTGCTAGTTCCGCTTGCACTCGTTCGGCAATTTGGATTGCATCTTCTGTATTGTTGATATTTTCTAACAAAATAGCGAATTCGTCGCCGCCGAGACGGGCAACGGTATCTCCAAGGCGCAAACAGGTTTCCAGGCGCTGCGCGATCGCGATTAGCAAGCGATCGCCCACTAAATGCCCCAAACTGTCGTTGACAACCTTAAAGCGGTCGAGGTCGATAAACAGCACCGCAAACACAACTTCGGGACGGCGTTTTGAAAGCTCGATCGCGTGTCTCAAGCGATCCATAAATAAAGCTCGGTTCGGCAAACCCGTTAGCATATCGTGCAAAGCATCGTGTACTAACTTCTCTTCTGCTATTTTGCGGAGGGTGATATCTTCGACAGTGCCTTCGTAGTAAAGCAAATTGTCGCCAGCGTCGCGAACAACCCGACTGTTCTCGGAAACCCAGATGGTGGTGCCGTCAGCGCGGTAAACTTGAGACTCGAACTCAGACACAAAACCGTGTTTTTCGATCGCGCACAAAAACTCGACCCGGCGGTTGGGATCGAGGTAGAGTTGGTGCTCGATATCGTGTATGTTCGCAATCAGTTCGGTGGCCGACTCGTAGCCGTAAATTCTGGCCAAAGCAGGGTTAGCGCTGAGGTAGCGCCCGTCGGGCGTTGTCTGGAAAATTCCCTCGATCGCGTTTTCAAAGATGCTGCGGTATTTCTCTTCGGCCTGTTGCAGCGCGAATTCTGCCTGCTTGCGATCGCTGATATCGGTCAGCGTGCCGACATAGCCCATAACTTCCCCGCTTTGGGCAATTTCCGGCACTGCTTGCCAAAATACCCAGGTTGTGAGGTCGCCGTTGCAAAAGCGGTACTCTAAGTTACAAGGCAACTTGTCTTTGACAGCGCCATACCAGTCACTCAAAACGCGCTCGCGGTCTTCGGGATGCAAACTTTGGGCCCAACCTTCCCTCAGTACCTTTGACATCGTAAGTCCCGCCATCTCCAAAAATCGCTCGTTGACGTACAAACAATCTCCAGCCGCGTCAGCGCGGAAAATCCCGACCGGCAGGATTTTTGCCAGGGTGTAATAGCGGTATTCGCTTTCTAACAGGGCTCTGTCAGCTACTTTAGTCTCGGTGATGTCGAACATCGCGCCTTGAAGGATGACGGATTTGCTGGCTTGATCGCGAACTGCGATCGCTCGATCGCGGAACCAGACGACTCGACCGTTGCGGGCGATCGCGCGGTATTCTGAAATCAGCGGTACGTCGCCAAAGATATCTTCCCCCTCGCTAAATTTCTGTGTGGCGTTTTCTACCAACACGCGATCGCGATCTTCTGGGTGAACGAGTTTCAGCCACAAATCAGGGTCTGCCTTCCATTCAGCTACAGAATAACCCAGAAAAGTCTCGATTTGCGGGCTGATGTAAAGTTTAGCAGCGCTGCGGTTGAGGGGAGAAATGTAGGTGACAGCCGGTATTTGTTCTACGAGGGCGCAGTATTTGGCTTCTACCGTGCACAGCGCTGCTTCTAGGCGCTGCCGCTCTAATTCGGCGGCGGCGCGTCCGGCAAATATGCTGAGAATTAGTTGAAATTTAGTTAGCTCTGCTTCTAGCAAAGGTCGATCGTCAAAAATACAAATAATCCCTAAAGGTTCGCCGTAAGAGTTTTTGAGCAGGGCTCCGACGAAACTGCGCGAACCTGTAACTACCGCTCTGCGGTCTTGTGGGAAGGCTTCCACCAGGCCGTCTGGACAGGAGTACATTGCCTGCTCGAACACTAGGGTTTCGGGAGTGTTGGCGGTGTCGCACTCAAAATTTGGCTGTAGCTGTCCGTCGCTCCAAAAACTGAGCACTTGCAATCGATCGGGAATTTCATCGCTGCGTTCGATCGACTTAATCGACTTGGCCGCCACGGCGCAGCGAACTCCGAGTGCACGGGCCAAGTGGCGAACTAAAGTATCAAAGAATTCTGCTCCTCCCGGCGCATCAGTACCTGCTAGGATGTGGCCGAGCAAGTCTCGATCTAATTCCGGGGAATCGCTGACAGCGGCTTGGTTGCTGGCCTGGGGGCGAGAGGGATTTTGGATCATCTCTCCCTCCACGCTCAAACTTGTGGCTTTGCTGGTGCAAGGCCCGACAACAGGTGAAGAGTTTACTGTTGGGCGCTGTTGCTGGGGGAATAATAGAGCGCGGACAATACCTAAAATTTTACGCAAGAATCTGTCAGCGACTAGCAACAGATTTGAGTTGGGGAAAAGCCAAAAGTTTTTCTTAATTTTCAATCTTGCAGGTAAATCGCAGTTTAATTGTAGCGGCTGTGGTTGCTTTGCGGGCGGCAGATTGGGAGGCCTTCGCTGCAATTTGAGATAAATCGCTCCGGCAAAAGCTAAAGTCGCTGATAATCCTAGAAGGTATACAAGAATCTCAAAGTAAAAAAATAAATCTCGATCGAACATTGATTAATACCGCTCGACAATTATAGTAGTTATCTGAAGGTAATCTATTTATTAAAAATAACTAAGTATTGTCACCAATGGGTAACGCAGACAAGGTAGGATCTCAGTGAAGGCAACAATGCAAGTTAATAACCCTGATGAAAGCGATCGTTTTTGAAACGCCCGGAAGCGCGTCCGTACTGAGACTGCAAGATATCCCCGCCCCTACTATACAAACAGAAACTGAAGTTTTGGTGCGGTTGCGGGCGGCGGGAGTCAATCCGATAGATACTAAGTTGCGATCGCGCGGCACTTTTTATCCAGAAAAAACTCCTCACGTTTTGGGGTGTGACGGTGCTGGAATCGTAGAAGCTGTCGGTGCTGCGGTGCAAAGTTTCCAAGTGGGAGACGAGGTTTTTTTCTGCAATGGCGGTTTGGGCGGGTTGATGGGTACCTATGCTGAGTTTGCCGTTGTAGACGAACGTTTCCTCGCCATCAAGCCTGCTGCTTTAAGTTTTGTTGAGGCGGCGGCGGCACCGTTAGTTTTAATTACAGCATGGGAATCGCTGTACGATCGCGGGCGGTTGCAAGCTGGCCAAAAAGTATTGATCCAAGCTGGTGCCGGCGGTGTCGGCCACGTCGCGATACAGTTGGCTTCGTTGCAAGGTGCTGAGGTTTGTACTACTGTTGGTTCCGAAGCCAAAGCCGAATTCGTACGGCAGTTGGGTGCAGATTTAGTTATTTTATACAAAAATACCGATGTTGTCGATGAGGTTTTGACTTGGACTCAAGGACAAGGAGTTGACTTGGCTTTCGATACAGTCGGGGGAGAAACTTTTTACCTAACTGTTCCGGCTGTGAAGATTTATGGAGATTTGGTAACAATCTTGGAACCAGATCCGGCTTTGGGGAATTTAAAAACAGCGAGGATGCGAAATCTGCGAATTAGTCTGGAATTAATGTTAACTCCGATGCTGCAAGGTTTGGCGGAGGAACAGGAACAGCAGGCTCATATTTTGCAGCAGTGCGCTGGTTTGTGCGATCGTAATTTGCTCAAAATTCATGTCAGCAAAACTTTCCCGCTAGCACAAGCTGGTGCTGCTCACGAACTGTTAGAAACAGGCTCTGTAACAGGTAAAATAGTTCTTGAAATTCCCGGCGATTGAGATTTCGGGCGAAGGGAATTGGCGGCGACACAAACTTGCACCCGATGACGGGATCGGGCTAAAAACTTTGTGAATTCAACCTACATTCCGCCATTCAAATTGAACCTAAAATAAGGTTCAAAACAAGAATGCAGTTAGCTTGCTCGTGGTTGAAACCCTCAGAAAATCAGTGATATCATGTCCGCAATACGAACCGTCAGTTTGTGTTATTAATCGCTCGGACATGATGTCATATCAAATCCTCTCTTCATTGGGATAACAAATAACAAATAACAAATAACAGTTAACAGTTAACAGTTAACAAATAACAGTTAACAGTTAACATCATGTATGAGTGCAACCGGAATTGATATCATTCCCGAATCTAAAACCTCAAATTTCCCATTTAAAATCGCGTAACTTACCATCTCTACCCAAAGCTTCATCGGCCAATTCCACCATCCAGCGATTCGGCCGCGCTTGGGGTCTGGCCGCGAGCACCAAGGCCCAAGCTTCTGGTTCTTTACCCCGGCCCAACAGCGCAGCACAAACAGTCAAAGCTGTGGCTGTTGAAAGGCTGATGCCACTTTGACAGCAGACGAGCAAATTGCCGGGGTTCGCCGACATTTTGAGGGCAAAGTCAATAATTTGGAGGACGTCATCGAGTGTCGCTAAAACCAGATCGGGGTCGTCAATTGGGGTTTCGAGGTCGTTTAACGATCGCCGCAGTCGGTTCGGGATTTTGTGAAAACTTTTGGGTTCGGGTAGCCCCGGAGTGCCGATCGAGATTAAGTATTTGAGTTGCCGTCCCGCAGGGCGATCGATAATGTATTCAGTGGCTTCTCCTTCCGAAGCTATCAAAATTTTCGGCAGTTTTTCACCCAATAAATCTGCAGAAGTTGAGGATTCAGAATCAACAGTGTTTACCTCAACGCTAACATCCGGCAAGTATTGGGCCGCCAGGGCGCGAACGTCAGCAACTTCGCGGTTTAAAGCTGATTCCAGAGCCAAAATTGCAGCACCAGATCCAATTTGACCCAAGGATTTAACAGCTTTTTGACGGACTCCAGGGGTTTCGTCCCCCAGCAGATGCACCAAACCTGCGACGGACTCCTCTGTCGCAATTTGCCCCAAAGCAGCAGCAACTCTCCACCGGACATAGGATTCGCTGTCGCCTCGCGCGATCGCCAGTCCCGTAGCCACCATTTTTTTCAAGTTAGCATCTGATCCTGTATTGATGTTCCCGAGGGCCACCGCCGCCCTGCCGCGCACGAAAATATCTCGATCCGAGAGCGATCGCATTACTGCCACCGCAGCCACCTCGCTGCTGATTTCCCCCAAGGCAGAAACTGCACTGCCGCGCACGTCTGAGTCGTTATGGTTGAGGGCTTGCAGCAGCCCCGCCACAGCCGTTTCCGTGCCGATTTGTCCCAATGCCTCGGCAGCCCTCAAAGAAACGGCGTAGTAGTCGGGATCGTGCAGCAATTCTACTAAGTGGGGTACTGCGTTGGGGTCGCCGATTTTGCCCAAAGCTGCCGCAGCCCGGGCGCGCACTATTTGATTGGTGTCTCGGAGGGCGGCAAGCAGCCCGGGAAGCATCTCAGATCCCCCAATTTTCCCGCAGTTGACCGCCGTCCGCCAGCGCACTTCGGGGTCTTGGTGTTTGAGGGTGGCAAGCAGTGCTCTGACGGCTGTTTTCGGCTTCATTTGGCCCAAGGCCCAAGCAGCCTTGGCGCGCACGGCTAAGGTTTTGTGGTTGAGGGCTTCTAGCAGTGCTGTGACTGCTTGTTTAGAGTCAATTTCTCCTAGGGCCCAAGCCGCCCAAGCTTGCACTTGGGAATCTTCGGATTCGAGCGATCGGGCTAATTCAATTACTGCGGCTTCCGAGCCAATTTTGCCGATCGCCCGAATGCTGTGAAGGCGCACGACACTTTGTTTGTGGTTCAATGCTTTGACTAGGATCGGAATTGCCCAGTCGGAACCAGTTAGTGCTAGCAGTTGAATTTTTAGCAGTGGCGAAGTTGGAATTTTTTCGATTAATTTTATTGCTGTTTTTTGAAATTCTGGTTTGAGAGTACCTGCTAGCTTCGAGCCTAGTTTTAAGTTTACTTTTAAAGCTAATTTGATGGCGCGCAAAGCCATACTTTCCTGTTCTACTTGTGGCAATATTGTCGCCAAGGCGTGCATCCCTTGTCTTTCTTTCAAATATTTTTGTTTAAATTGAGCATCGCTGAGCTCTGGTAGCTGTTGGATGAGGGTTGCTGCTGAGTTCACTGATTTATCCTCATATTTTGGCGATCGCTTGAGATTGCTCTTTTAAACTCACCGAAGCGTCCATTTTAGATTTTAGATTTTAGATTTTAGATTTTAGAATTGCTCCACAGATTAATCGGGAAGCTTAAACTCTGGTTGATTTTTTTTAGTTAGACACTGACTCTCGCATCAGCGACTTGTACCTGTTTTTGGGCGGGCTCATAAAAAAAAATTAGCTGCACCTACAAAACTCAAATTCTCATAAAACTTGTACCACTTTTAAAATATGTCGGATTCGACTATTTTTGGCAATTCCTCAATAATTAATTATCTAATTTGTTTTGGCGATCGGCAAGAAAGTTAGTAGTGTTTGCTACTTGGCATCGCCGCGCTCTTGACTAGGCGAACTGCGCTATATAATTTTAGAGCAAGTTAGGTTCAAAGAGCGATCGGCTCCGTTGAACGCAGCGAACCAAAAATAGCGCAATTCCGGGACAGTCTCTCACCCGTAGGGCCCGTTTTTCAAAACCTCAGCCAAAGCGTTACCGTTATCTCGCAAACCTTCGTAAAAAAACAGCACTTCTCCTTGAATGCCGCGGGCGCGGTTGTAAGCAATTACTTGCAACAATAGCTCAGGATTCATGCTATACTTACTACCTCGATTCGCTAACAAAATACCGGGGGATACGCAGTGCAGTTGTTCGCCGCTAAGCTGTTGGTCAACGAGTCGATCGACCAATTGTTTGTAAGCCTTAAAATCCCGGCGGTAAAACTGGGGATGAAGCATATCAACCAACTTTTTGTCAACCCAAGTTTGAGAATCTTGCAAATATTCCACCAGTCCCCATTCATAGGGACTAGGCGAAAGCGACAGCAACAAATCAGGACTAATAGCCTTCAATTCTCGGTGCAAGCGAGCCACAAACTCAGTAATAATATCGGCGCGCCATTGCAGCCAATGTTGCTCTTTCGGATTCTGTGGCGCTTCTCTCCCGCACTCTTGCAGGTAGCGTTTAACCGTTTTTTCGTCATAACCGCCTTCGGAAGGAAGCGCAATGCGATCGTCTCCTTGAACCCCATTTACCGGATAATTCCTAGCAACTTCCAGCATCAACCCCAGCAAAAAATCTTGAACTTCCCCATCAAGAGAATTCATCCATTCAAACTTATTTTTCTGAAGTAAATTGCCGCTGCAATCGCGAGCCGCCCACTCAGGTTTTTTCGCCAGCAAATGACCGCCGTTGAGATTGTAAGAACTCACAAATCCGTATTCAAACCAAGGAATAACTTTTAAACCAACTCTATTCGCCTCAACAATTAATTCTGCCAGAGGGTCGCGCCCTTGATAGCGCGCATCTATTTCTATCCCAAATTGTTCGCGCATAATTTGAGAAGGATAAGCAGTAAAACCCCGGTTCCAAACAACAGGAAAAACCGTATTAAATCCCGTATCTGCCAGAAAGTCCATTGCTTCAGCAATCCGCTGTTTTGAGGTGAGAACTTTGCAGTCGGTGCTGGGTATCCAAACGCCGCGAATTCCCGTGTGATCGGGCGTAAATGTCGTTGGAATCGTTATTTGATTTTTCGCGTCAACTAAAACCGCAAACTGCTGTTTAAATAAAGATTTGAAACTGTGAATTGCTGACTGGAATCGCTCTAAAAATGGCATTTAATCTAGGGATTTACAAGATTTTGCACGATTTTTTATAACTCACATTAGGTATCAATATTAGCAACGGGCTAGAAGCCTGTTCCACAAACAATAAAATTTATTGTGGGGCGGGCTAGCGTGCCCGCCCCTGAAATTTTACTGACCAGCCCTGAAATTGTGCTATGCAGCGACTCCAGACAACTTCTGGCTCAAAGCTTCTTTCAAAAGCTCGGCCTTATCAGTTTGCTCCCAAGGCAACTCTAAATCAGTGCGCCCGAAGTGACCGTAAGCCGCCACATCTTGATAGAAACGGCCGCCTCTTTCTGCCGGCAAATTCTGCAAGTTAAATGCCTGAATGATACCCGCAGGACGAAGTTCAAAATGCTGCTTCACAACTTCCAAAAGCCGATCGTCATCAACTTTCCCCGTCCCAAAAGTTTCGATCATCATGCTGACAGGCCGCGCCACGCCGATCGCATAACTCAACTGCACTTCACACTTTTCGGCCAAACCAGCCGCCACGATATTTTTAGCAACGTAGCGACAAGCATAAGCCGCGCTGCGGTCTACCTTCGTGGGGTCTTTTCCAGAAAAAGCACCGCCGCCGTGGCGAGAATAGCCGCCGTAGGTATCCACAATAATTTTGCGGCCCGTCAAACCCGAATCTCCTTGAGGCCCGCCGACTACAAATTTGCCGGTAGGGTTGACAAGGAAGCGAGTTTCTGAATCAGGCTTGACGCTAATATCGGCAAACACTGGTTGGACTACAGCAGTCCAAAGGTCTTCTTTAATCTTGGCTTGAACCGCGGCTGTTTCTGTGATATCGCCGATCGCCTCAGTGTGCTGCGTAGAAATTAAGATCGTATCGATACCAACAGGTTTTCCGTCTTCGTAAATTACCGTAACTTGGCTTTTGCCATCGGGACGCAGATAAGATAACTGACCTGTTTTGCGGACTGCGGCCAATTGACGGCAGATCCGGTGCGCTAAGCTGATCGGCAGAGGCATCAATTCCGGCGTTTCGTTGCAAGCAAAACCAAACATCAAACCTTGGTCGCCCGCGCCGATAGCATCCAATTCCTCTTCGCTAGCTTCTTCCCGGCTTTCCTGAGCCGTATTGACACCTTGGGCAATATCGGGAGACTGAGAGTCTAGAGCCACCAACACCGAGCAGCTATTGGCAGAAAAGCCGTTGTCAGCGTGGATGTAACCAATATCGGCTATTTTTTTCCGCGCTAATTCTATGTAATTTACCTGCGCTTTTGTGGTAATTTCGCCCGTGAGCAGCATCAAACCCGTGTTGACGACAACTTCGGCAGCGACGCGGCTTTTAGGGTCTTCGGTCAGCAAGGCATCTAAGATTGTATCTGAAATTTGATCGCAGATTTTATCGGGATGGCCTTCGGTAACAGATTCAGAGGTGAACAGGTAGCGACGTGACAATGATTATTTCTCCTTTGATGGGGGCGAATCCTGCACGACATCGGCGACAGACGACTGACTTTTCAGGTAGAGGCCAAGAATCATCGCCTCTGGGTCGCCGTCTAAGGTGTGTCGGTCTGCTCTGCAGTGTTGAAGCAGGGTTGGAAATTAGGTAAAGTGACACTACTATAGCAAAGTCATAGGATTTTAGACTTTAGATTTTAGATTTTAGCTGGGGAAGGACTGCTGAGAGCGAGGTTGGGAGCTTTACCTACAGTTTAATTACTTTTGGAAACTAATATCAGTTTGGGTAAGTCCTAAAAACTTAAGTCTTGTCGGATTCTCAATAAATCTTTGACCCAGGCAAAAAAACTGCCGCCGCCGACAGGACTGATGGTCGATTCCACAATTTTAGATTAAACTGCCAGCTTCCAGATTCCATCCTGCAAGTAAATTTCAAATCTCAAACTTGTACTGGGAGCATCTCTGTCGGAAAGCAGCCAAGCTAAAAAAAGGAGGTAGGAGACAGGAGACAGGAGGAAAGAGGAAAGAGGAAAGAGGAAGAAAGAAGGAGTCAAAAGAAGTATTTTTACAAATATGAGATGCTCCCCTTGTACTTCGGCTTCGCGAGTGTACGAGTTTGAGATTGGGGAATTGAGGGATTGAGGGATTGAGGGATCGATACTTCATTTTTGTGAGAAGTGCTATATGAAACCGACACACAATTTGATCTACCCACCTTCCGCCATTGTTTATACGAATTAGCACGCATTAAGACTCAAAGAAACCGGGTTTTTTTCCGAGTCTGTTGGTGATACCGAGGTATTTTGAAAAAAACAGGTTTGTGGCTACCCGCGACTCAAAGTGATTTACAAAAATACTTAATAGTTCACAGTAATTAATGAATTAGTGTAGCAATTTAAGCTTAAACTAAGAACGATCGCAAATAAAAGTTTTCACATTCACAAGGGAAGAGTTCTGAGAAACAGGCAAACAAAAGTTTTTTTCCTGAATCATCACCTTCTCCTTCCCCTTCACTTTGTGTAGGAGGTAATTATGAACGAAAAAGTTCTCGGAGCCGCGCGAAACGTTGCAATTGTCGGCCCTTATTTAAGCGGGAAAACAGCACTGCTAGAAAGTTTGCTGTCGGTGACAGGAACAATTACTCGCAAAGGTAATGCTAAAAATGGTAATACGGTAGGTGACAGTTCGCCGGAAGCTCGCGATCGCAAAATGAGCGTAGAAGTCAACAGCGCTACCGCCGAATACGAAGGCGTTCGCTTCACATTTCTTGACTGTCCGGGTTCGATCGAATTTGCCCAAGAAACTTACAATGCACTGATCGGTGTCGATGCAGCGGTGATTGTTTGCGAACCGGTTGCCGATCGCAATTTAACCCTCGCCCCGCTGTTCAAATTCCTCGATGATTGGGAAATTCCCCACCTAGTTTTTATCAACAAGATCGATCGCGCTTGCACCGACGAAATTACTTGCGGCAGCAACTTCACCGAGGTAGTCAACGCGCTCAAATCCGTTTCCAGCAGACCAATTGTACCTCACCAATACCCGATCGGCAAAAACGAACAAATCATCGGTTTTATCGACTTAGTAACCGAACAAGCTTACCACTACCATCCGGGCACCGCCGCAGATCCAGTCCCGCTTCCCGAACACCTCAAAGCACAAGAAAGCGCAGCGCGACAGGAAATGCTGGAAGAATTGGCCAATTTTGACGATCGTTTACTCGAAGAATTGCTCGAAGAAATCAATCCCGACGCTGAAGAAATTACCCGCGATTTAAAGATGGAATTAGGCGCTGATTTAATAGTGCCAGTATTCATCGGCATGGCCGAACAAGATTTCGGGGTGCGCCCTCTGCTGGAAGCTTTGCTGAGGGAAGCGCCGACACCGGAAACTACAGCCGATCGCCGCAGCATTATACAAAGTGAAAACCAAGTTCTGGCTCAAATTCTCAAAACCTATTACACACCGCAGGGAGGCAAACTATCGTTAGTGAGAATATGGCGGGGGACGCTGGCAGACGGAGCAATTTTGAACGGGGTTCGAGTTAACGGTTTGTACCGATTGACCGGTCAACAAACGCAAAGTTTGCAGTCGGTCAGCGCCGGAGAAATTGTCGCTGTGGCGAGGCTGGAAGGCTTGAGAACAGGCGATGTGTTGGGTTCGGACGAATTATTGCCAAAAGCCGAAATTGTCTCGCCTGTCTACGCGCTGGCGATCGTCCCCGAAAAGCGCAACGATGAAGTTAAGCTGAGCTCCGCTTTAGCTAAATTGCTCGAAGAAGACCCATCTTTAGTCTGGGAACAGCACGGCGACACCCACGAAATTATACTTTGGGGTCAAGGCGAAATCCACCTGAAAGTAGCTTTAGACAGGTTGCGCCGCAAGTATAATTTGCCGATGGTAACTCACTTACCGCAAGTACCCTACAAAGAAACTATCCGCAAATCGGCATCTTCCATCCACGGGCGCTACAAACACCAAAGCGGCGGACACGGACAGTTTGGCGACGTGTATCTCGACATCGCACCGCAGCCTCGCGGAGAAGGTTTCAATTTCAGCGACAAAATAGTTGGCGGAGTCGTACCCAAACAGTACATTCCCGGCGTGGAAGTGGGAGTGCGCGAGTATTTGGATCGCGGCCCCTTGGGTTTCCCGGTGGTAGATGTATCGGTGACGCTGACAAACGGTTCCTACCATTCTGTGGACAGTTCCGAACAAGCTTTCAAGCAAGCGGCGCGTTTGGCGATGCAGGAGGGAATGGCCAAGTGCGAACCGGCATTGCTGGAGCCGATCGCCAAAGTGGAAATTTGCGCTCCGAACGAGTGTACATCAAAGGTGTTGCAATTAGTCAGCGGACACCGCGGCCAAATTCTCGGCTACGAAGGTAAACAAGACTGGAAGGGATGGGATGCAGTTTCTGCTTATTTGCCGATCGCCGAAATGCAAAATTTGATCGTAGAATTGCGATCGCAGACAATGGGTGTCGGATTTTTTCATTGGGAGTTCGATCGATTGCAAGAAGTGCCGGAACCTTTAGCTAAGCGGGTTTTGCTAACAACTGGCGGCAATGGAAACGGTAACGGTAAAAGTTAGATAATTGTCTTAAAAAACCCGGTTTATTGAATAAACCGGGTTTTTGCAGGAGTTGCCATTAAAGTTAATTGCGATCGATTCCCATTTGTCGGATTATTCAGTTAAGTTACTTAACGCTGAAATAATATTCTCAGCTAGCACTAACGCATTTCTCGCTTCTCTTTGTAAGTTAAACATAGTATCTTCATAATCAGCTTTATTCCTCATTTTTCTCAAGCGAGTTAAATCTTTGCCTATCTCTATCATTGGCTGGGATTTTGATTGATTGTGAATAAATTCTTCAGCTACATATTGATGGTCATTGATATCATAAGTTTTATTGCGCGAGAGTCGGGGATCTTGTTGAATGTCGCGCAAGTAATTCCGTGCTAGGCAAAACACAGAATAGTAAGCTCTACTTACAGCAGAACGCAATTTTGCTTCTTCAGTGGTTCCAGCTAGCTCTTTTGCTAAATTAAAGTATGCTGACCAATCAAATTTCATTCCCACCCCAAGTCAATGTTTAGTATATTGTTAGGAATGACAAGACTCGCGTCTAGCCACCAAGTGCGATCGAGATTTTTTAACTTTGCAAAAGCTTCATCGACTTCGAGTTTGGTGTAAATGGTTATCCAGAGCGATCGCCAGTTGGCAATTTCTGGATCTGTTTTCACTTCCAAGCCTAATCTTTCCGTAGGAAATAGTTCTCTAATCTTAGAATGAGCTTCTAAAATCAAAAGTGCGATCGCTTCTTGTTCGATGATGATTTGAAAACTTTCTAGCGGGTTTTCAACCGCGTACAGGCTTTTGATTTTATTAAAAGATGCAATTAAATTGTCAAAGGCTTTAGCTATTTCAGAGGGATTTTCCATTTCTTCAGGCGGCTGAGTAAAGGAAGGGCTTAAATTTGCAGCATCCGTGCTGTAAATGCTGTCACTTGTCGGCTGGTAGCGTTTGTCTTTTGATTTTGCTTCGTACTGATCTTGTAAGTCGAGGCGTTCTTTTCTGTAAATTTCGTTCAGAGTGTTGTTTTGTTGTGCTAATTTTTCTAAAGCCAATATCTCAAGACTTATATTCTCTTCCAACTCGCCAAGCTGGACAGATGAATCTAGTTTAGCTAAAGCAGCGCCAAGGGCTTGCAGCCTCATAATATCTGTTTCTTTCATAAGAGTCGATGGTTTGGAAGTTAGGGATTAACTTTACCAGTAATCGTGAAACCTGCCCAGTGGTAGAGATCGGCATAAGGAGGTTTGTCAGATCCCATTTTAGCATCACGTCTGCGGATTCGGTCAGCTTGGTCTCTCAAATCTTGACTGCAACCGGAATTGTCTTTCATTATTTCAGACAATTCGAGATACCAGTTGGATAGTTCGCTGTAAGTAATAGTTCGGAGCCATTTTTGCGCTTCCTTGAGGGCTAGTGCCGGATGCAACTTATTTTGGCAACGCTGTTCGTTAAGAATTTCATAGAATCGAATCATCATTAAAGCGGTAGATATCTCATCAGCTATCCAGAGGGTGCTGAGGGCGTAAACAGCACCCGCAGCTAAAAAGCTGCTGGCTAAACCGACAAATTCATCTATCAGTTCTTCTTTTCCTGTTATGCCGGTTTCGCAAGCGGAAAGGCAGACTAGATAATAGCTTTGCAAATCGAATTTGGCAATTTCTTCGGAAGTTAGAGGCTGTTTATTTTTCAGGATTAGCGCTGACTGGGACGGCTGTTTTGTGTTGTGGTAGGCGTGACCTGTAAAATGGAATATGTCAGCAGCTTGTTGCAGAGCTTCTTTAAGATTGTCTGTGGTAGCTTGTGAACTGGGGATGGTATTGCAGTTAAGGTGAAAATTCGCGATCGCCGAGGCTTCTATTTCAGCAAAAAGTAATGGATCGGGGCTTTCTACCAACAGCAGAGACATTGAAGGTGAGGGTTTTCTGTCTAGTCTGTCTATCCCAGCTTGGATGCTGGGCAGATAAGTGATAGTGAAAAGATTATCGGAGAATAAAAAGTGCAGTGGCAGCAGGTGCAAGTCGCGGTGGGGAATTAAGATTACGTTTTGGATATTGGTGAGGTGCGTACAAATTTCGGGAATTTTGAGGATGTCAGCGAGTTTTTGCAATTGCGCTGTCATTGACTCCTGCCAGGGAAGGGATTCTTTGCTTTGCTCTTTGCTGGTAGTTTTGCCGTAATTTTGATAGCTGGTTTTCCATTCTTTCAACCATTTTTCTAAACTCGTACTGTAACGCTTTCCGAATATAGGTGTGGCGATAACTTCAAACTTCTCTGGGGTAATAATAAAAGTAGTCAGGGAAACTGGGCTGAGATGCCAGTAAATAATCGCGGTTGCGGTGTTATTTATGAGTAAGTCTCGGATTTCGGGATAAGTCGGGCTGGCAGTGCGGTTTTCTGAAGTTGCGCGCATCCATTGCAGGCAAAAGTTTTTCCGGGATTCGGCTTTTTCCAGGGCATTTACCTTGTCGCCAGACTGGACGAGGCTATCGACTTCTAATTGGTATAGTCCGGCAAATTTGCGCTGGAGTCGCTGTTTGATTTCGGGATGAGTATCAGTTTCTAAAATTAATTGTTCTAGCCGGATAGTAGCTTCGGTAAGGTACTCGCTAGCTTTGGGATCTCCTAAGCTGCGGCAGACGGTAATTAAGCCTTGCATTACTTCTAAATAAGCTTCTGGAATCAGGGGTGATTTCAAAAAATCGCGGGCTTGTTCGTAGCTGGCTTTGGCTTTGTGGAAAGATTCCCAATAAGTGGCTGTTTGTTTGCCATGTTCGTAGTGTGCCTTGCCTTTTTGCTGGTGGAAATTGCCGCAAGCGAGGCGATAGTCGCGGTTGCTGGGCTGATATTTCTCCAAGCCTTCATCCCAGTTTTGAATAGCTTCACTGTAGCGCCCGGAGTTTAAAAATGCCGAACCTCGATTGGCCCAAGCTTCCCACAATTGATCGCCTGTAATTTCTAAGGCTTTATCGAAGGCTGCGATCGCCTCTATATTGCGGCCCACACCTTTTAGGGCATTGCCCAGATTGTTCCAGGCCAAGGGGAATTTGGCGTCTATTTCTAAGGCTGTCTCCAAGGCTGCGATCGCCTCATTGTTGCGGCCCAAATCATTTAGGGTATTGCCCAGGTTGTTCCAGGCAAAGTGGAATTTGGAGTCTATTTCTAAGGCTGTCTCGAAGGCTGCGATCGCCTCATTGTTGCGGCCCAAATTATTTAGTGTACTGCCCAGCCCGTTCCAGGCAAAGTGGAATTTGGGGTCAATTTCTAAGGCTGTCTCGAAGGCTGCGATCGCCTCATTGTTGCGGCCCAAATCTCTTAGAACATTGCCCAGCCCGTTCCAGGCCATGTGGAATTTGGGATCAATTTCTAAGGCTGTCTCGAAGGCTGTGAGCGCCTCACTTTTGCGACCCAAATCATTTAGGGTAATGCCCAGGTTGTTCCAGGCAAAGAGGAAATTGGGGTTAATTTCTAAGGCTTTCTCCAAGGCTATAATCGCCTCACTGTTGCTGCCTAAACCATTTAGGATAATGCCCCGCCCGTTCCAGGCATCGTAGTCTTCGGGGTCAATTTCTAAGGCATTCTCGAAGGCTGCGATCGCCCCTCCTAAATCTCCTGCATTATAGAGATCGACTCCTTGGTTATATAATTCTATAGCCTCTTGACTGATTTCTCTTTCTATTGATTCTGACTCCGAGGTTAAATCAGATTGATTAGCATCCGATGAATTATCTCTAGAAGAAACACTCACACCCTCCCTTCTCAACAATCGAGAAACAATATTTTCACTTATCTCCGATCGCACTTCCGCAGAATTCCGACTCAAACTCTCCGCAGCCAACAATGGCCGGCCAATATTCCCAGCAACCTCACTAATTCTCCCGCAATTCATCTCACCCAGCCGCACCATTCGCCCACCCAATTCTAAATTGGTTTCCGGGGATACCAGCAACCTTTCTCCAAATTCTTGCAGCCAGTTTTCCCACTCAGCATCTTTGATTTTGCAGCCGATTAAAAAGCCTTTGATTTCGCCCCGACTCCAGCCTCGTTCAACACCTTCTAACAGTGCCATGAATTTCTGTTCGTATTCCCCAAAAGAGCGAATCGGAGTTGGCTTTGGCGGTGGGGGTGCTCCTTTGCGGAAATGTCTCTGAATTTGTCGCCACAGATTGAGGATGCGTTGCCAAATTTGTCGGAGCATTGGCTGGGTGGGTGATGTGTTGTTGGAGATTGTAACATAAGCAACGAAGGACACGGCAATGCCGTATCCCTACCCTCGATTAATTGTAGGGAAACGGCACTGCCGTGTCCTGACTTAGGCCGCAGAGGATACGGCAATGCCGTCTCCCTACCCCAAATAATTTTCGGGGAACTAAGGACTTTAGTCCTTACTAGAAACGATCTTCTTCCTTACCCTAAAAAGAAATAATCAAGTAACCATTCAGGAACTTAGCACCCGTAACAGACTTTCCAGTTAGCGCCGGAGGCAGCAAAATATTGCGCCGCTGATCGCCCGCTTCGATCGTCACTTCCGGCCCCGATTGAATCAATTTAATTTCTTTCTTGTCAAACCCAGGCAAAAACAAACTAACTTGACGCTGTGCAATGTTGATGTTAATAGGTTGAGGAGCTTTTGCCGCCTCAGAAAAATCTGGCAAAGCATCAATTAGCGGCTGCCAATTATTGTCACTGTGCGCCGGAACCGAAACAGCCGTCAAAGGATCGAAATCTGCAGCAACTGTTTCTGTAACCGCTGATTGATTGACAATTACACCGCCCACAGTCAAACCAATTTGTTGAGAACTTCCCCAAAGATAGCGGGCTGTGGCGATCGCACTTGCATCCCCAGTCGTCACCAAAAAAGCCGCCGTGCGGTTCGGATCTGCCAGCGCTTCCTTACCCTTATCCAAAAGATTATCGACTTGCTTAGTAGATTGAAAAGCATTGTCTCCCGACAAATCCACAGTCAACACTGTGCTGACAACCGGTTGAATAAAAGGCGACAAAGCTTTTCCCAAATCCGAATCTACCAAAGCTTGGCGGAAGCGACGGATGTACCAGCTCAAAATTTCTGGCATTCCCAGCATCCGCAGCGTATCCATGCCGCCGCTGCCGTCATATACAATTACATCGTATTGTTTGCTGTCCTCGTATTCCCGAAGTTCGTTCAACGCTAGGGCGCTGTCCATTCCCGGTAGCACTCCTAATTCTTGACCGTAAATCTGCTTGAAAAACGGAGTGCGGACATATTGAGCTTCTAGTTGTTTAACTTCGTCCCACCTGCGTTCTAGCAGCGGCGCGCTTTGCACCTGAACTGCTTTGAGGTTGGGGGCGATTTCCTGGGGGTTCGGAGTCAGGGGAACTCCTAGCAAAATACCCAATGCAGGGCCGGGATCTTGGCCGAGCAGCAGAACTCGCTTGCCTTGAGCTGCGTATTTTTTAGCTGTTGCGATCGCGATCGTGCTGCGGCCAGTGCCGCCTTTGCCCAAAAATGTCAAAATCAAAGCCATTTTCTGTTCTCAGTGCCAAATTTTCAGTAAGATTACGAATTATCAATGCTTTCGGCCATGACTGGCTAGTTTTCTAGGAACTATCTAGCAAGCCAGTTTACCGAAATAACTTTTTACCAGACTTCCTACAGTGTCACTCACCTGTCGCTGACCTACAAGCAAACTGATCTAGCAATATTCTAGAGTTTGGTTGTCGGTCAATATTTGCGATCGCCCGTCCAGCCTTTATTCACAACCTCAAGGAACGATCGCTGCTTGAAATTGCAGGCTGAATCAATTACCCAAAGCCCGATCGCACTTTCTGCACTCTCGATCTACCGAGCGATTGTAAAATTTTGTGACATTTTTTATTCGGTAGCATTAGATACAGAATTATCTGTTATAGTTATAAATAGGACTAAAAAAATAATTCAACATTAAATAAAAAAATACGGAGGAACCGCATATGTCTACCGAAAATCAAGCCCGCTCTCTGATGATGCGCCACCACCACATGGTGAAGAATCGGCAGCAATCCATGCTCAACCGCACCGCTAGCGAAGTCGGAATGGAAGATACCAACTACTGGGGCCACATTCAAGGCAAAGCGCAGCCAAGCCTTCGATCCAGTTACGATCGCAGCAACGCCACCATGAGCTAAGGCAAGCTCAAATTCCCTAATTGTCTACGAAGTTATTACCGATAATTTTTTGGAGAAACCAGTTATGTCAACTCAAGAACAAGCCCGCAGCCTGATGATGCGCCACCAACACGTCGTCAAAAACCGTCAGGAATCCATGCTGAGCCGTGTGGCTGCTGAAGTTGGTTTAGATGCTGGTTCTCCAGCGAGTATCGATCGCAAATAACTCGTTTTTTAACAGCGAGACAGTTGAATCGAGTTTGTTGTTTTTAGCTAAAAATTAATAATGACAGTTACAAAACCGTCGCGACTTCTTCTTGAGTTCGATCTCTAGAAAGGAAGTCGCGATTAATTTTTTTTTTGCTAGTTAAATACAAAAAGTAAAGCACAGCCTCGCTTAACGGCATTTCCACGCCGAAAAACCGGAAAACGAGCAACCCTTACCAAATCATCAGTCGCGGGCAATCTAAAATCTAAAATCTAAAATCTAAAATCTAAAATGATATAATCCCTCTTCAGAAGATTGAAGGCTACTAGGGAGGTCATCATGTCGGAGTGGAAAGTAATTGACGGCGGAGTTACAGCACCCAGAGGATATCGAGCATCGGGAATTACAGCGGGTTTGAAGCCTTCAGGCTTGCCGGATTTAAGTTTAATTTTGTCAGAAGTAGACGCGATCGCCGCAGGAGTCTTCACTACATCCACCGTCCGGGCCGCTTGCGTGGACTACTGTCGCCAGCGTTTGCAAACTAAACCCAGCGCCAAAGCAATTTTGTGCAATGCGGGACAAGCTAATGCTGCTACTGGCGAACAAGGTTTGGCAGATGCCCTAGAAAGTGCCAAATTGTTGGGAGAAGCGTTAAATATTCCTCCAGAATCGATTCTTTTGGCCTCCACAGGAGTAATCGGACAGCGGATTAAAATGGAACCGCTGAGGGCGGGAATTCCGCGATTAGTTGCTGAGGCATCGGAAACTGGTTCCGATGCGGCGGCGAAGGCTATTTGTACGACTGATTTAGTGCCGAAAACGATCGCCCTAGAAACCGTGTTTGGCGATCGCACCGTGCGCGTCGGCGGCATTTGCAAAGGTTCGGGAATGATTCACCCGAATATGGCAACAATGCTAGCATTTGTAACCTGTGATGCAGCAGTATCCTCGCATTTGTGGCAAGAAATGCTGAGTCGGGCCGCTGACAGAAGTTTCAATCAAATTACAGTTGACGGCGATACCAGTACCAACGATTCGCTAATTGCTTTGGCCAACGGTCAATCTCGCACCCCGGCGATTACAGAAATGGGCCCGGAGGCTGAAAAATTAGAGGCGATGCTGACAGAAGTTTGCGTGTATTTAGCAAAGGCGATCGCCCGCGACGGCGAAGGTGCAACTTGTTTGGTAGAAGTGCAAGTTAGCGGTGCCGCCGACGAAGTTTCTGCCAGTAAAATTGCTAAAACAATAGTCGGTTCTTCTTTAGTGAAAGCTGCTATTTTCGGACGCGATCCCAATTGGGGCAGGATTGCGGCGGCTGCGGGGCGCGCTGGTGTTCCTTTTGAACAGGAAAATTTGCGGATTCAATTGGGAGATTTTTTGATGATGGAAAACGGCCAACCCAAAGAGTTCGATAAATCTGCTGCGAGTAATTATATGAAAGCGGCCGCTTCGGGAGAATATTTGAAGGGAGACACGGTTTTAATTCAGGTTGGTGTCGGGAATGGCGGCGGTTTTGCCAAGGCTTGGGGATGCGACTTGAGTTACGATTACGTGAAGATTAATGCCGAGTATACGACGTGAACTACCAGACGCTGACCACTTAAGTGGTACAGCGCCAGCTTCCTGATTCAACGAGGCGGGGTGTCCAACAAAACCGAAGTTTTACTCTTGTCCACTTACATCCCCTCCTCCGGCAGAAGCGCTAGTTCCTAACGCCAAAATCCGCAAGGCTTCATTCCTAATGTTGATGGCGGCGTTGACATCGCGATCGTGGTGATGACCACAATGCTGACAACTCCATGCTCTAATATCAAGAGTGAGATTATCAACTCGATTTAGGCATATATGGCAAGTCTTAGAGCTAGGAAACCATCTATCGATTTCGATATACTGCTTTCCTTCACTCTCGGACTTGTACTTGAGCATCGTACAGAACATACCCCTACCAACATCACTAATAGCTTTGGCTAAATTATGATTCTTTACCATGCCTTTAATATTGAGATTTTATACTGCAATAACTTGGTTTTCGTCAACTATCTTGCGGGATAGCTTGTGCAGAAAATCTTGGCGGCACCGGGCAATTTTGGAGTGGACTTTTGCCACTGCCAATATTGCCTTTTTCCTGTTTTGACTACCTTTATTTTTGCGATCAAGATTTTGCTGCTTGCGTTTCAAGTTTCGTTGACGCTTGACAAAATGTTTGGGATTGCCAAACTTAGAACCATCACTGGCGATCGCAAAATGAGTTAATCCGACATCAATACCAATAGCTTTGTGAACTGGCACTAATTCAGGCTTAGCTTTCCCATCCGAGATCAAAACAGAAACAAAATGTTTACCGTCCGGGTTGCGAGACACGGTAACAGTCTTAATGTTTCCCTCAAAGTTACGATGTCGCCGACAGAAAACTAAACCAATCTTAGGTAGATGGATATAGTCACCGTCAAATTTAACATTTTGAGGATAACTAATTGACTGCCTACCGTGCTTGGCTTTGAATTTGGGCGGCATCGCCCTCTTGTCAAAGAAGTTTTTATAGGCAGTAGATAAATTGAGGGCAACCACCTGTAAACATTGAGAATAAGGCTCTTTTAACCATTCGTATTCTTTTTTGAGTGCAGGGAGTAAGCCTTGTGTATACCCTCTAGTTAATCCCTTGCCAGTATTCTTGTAAGTTTCTTGACATAGATTTAAAGCGTAGTTCCAGAACCATCTCGCGCAGCCAAAAGACTTTGCAAGCAAGACTTCTTGCCCACCTGTAGGATAAATTCTGTACTTGTAGGCTTTATACATTTATCAAGATTGCCTAATACAGATAAAAAAATCATAGCGCACTACCACAAAATTGATTCGCTGTTGCTCAATTTATTTTCACCGCGAGTTTGGGTTCTATAAATACAAAACTGAGATGCTCCCTAATCTCGCGCCAATAAATCCATCATCGCTGGGAGAGTGATTTGGTGGCTTGGAAAATACTGTAAATTGCTCTAACTTAGCAATACTAAGGCTTTGTGTCTCCCCCGACAGCGGAAGCGGTACCCAAAAAGCTATACTTGACTTGCATGACTTTGCCTCAGACTGCTCGAAAGCGGGGCCGCAGTGCCAAAAGTCCTAGCCTAGCGGGGTATAAGCCATCGCCCCAGGGTGCAAAAGTTCGATCGGCAGCCGCATTTGTGACAGTCTGTAGTACGAAGTCGTCGGATGTTCAACAAAAACCGTCAAGCAATCGTCGCATTGCTGACAGCAAAGCTCCAAAGCTGAGGAATCGGGTGCATTGTCAACAGACAATTTCAGCTTTGGACAATTCACAAGCAAAACTCATCAGACAGAATTTTCTGCCTGTAATATTTCCTGCGGCGATAATTCACTGCCGGGATAAATATTTCATTTTTTGCCTGTCGCAGACTTTTACAAGTCGAACAAGTAATTTGGAACAGCCATCAACAGCCTAATTATCTATTAGACATCAACCGAATTTAAGTTGATCTTTTGACTCGACAAGAGTGAAAGATACTTTTTCACAGATGTCTGCGGGAAAACCCGCAAGCTTTTCCGTTTGGAAAACTTAAGAGCGTGGTAGATTTTAACACAATACAGCGGTTGCATATGTCAAGAATTAACTTGCTCAAAAAAACAGAAAACAAAGAAAAATTTTCGATGGCGGCTTGGTTTGGCAACGGCGAGTCAAATCCAGAGTTAGAAGCATTAAATCAGCAGGTAAAACCTGTAGCAACGCAAAAACTTAACCCCAAAAATAGCAATGCAGGTAAGCCGATGCCACTCTTTTTTTCCGAACAACTGGCTTCTGTAAAAACCGCCAATCAAAACTCGTACATTCAGGATTTTGTCGATAGATTATCCTTGAAATTCAATAAAATATTGCCAGCTAAAATTGGGGGGTTGCCCATCCATCAAAAAATTGGTGTCGGGTATTTACTAGCAATAGGAATCGGCTTTCTTGGCTCCATGAGCGGATTGGTGATTGCCGACTACTACCAAGGAAAAGGATTAACACAGTTCCATGACGCTCACGTACAAGCGCAATTGCTCGGCAATTTTAAAGATGCAGGCTTGGCGGCACAATTGCATGGAGCGCAGCTAGATTCTTTTGTAGATAATTCCGCCAAACTGGATCTCCAAAAACAGCAGTTTTTTAACAGTATTGTCAAAGCAAAAAACCTGCGGCTGGACATAGAAACATTTGCCGATAGCGAACCCGCATGGCTGGCGGCAAATCCGGAAGTTATCAAAACTTTACTACAAGATTGCACGAAAAATTTAGAATCCTATGCCGATACTCTTTCTTTAACTTTGCAGCAAATCCAGCAATCGCAACTGTCGCCTCGCGAGATAGAGTCAGCCAGAAAATTGTTGGCTACAGAAAGTGGAGAAGGTGCAAAAAAACTCGAAGCTCGCTTTCAGGAAGTTAGCAAAATCCTCGATATTGCCCAGCGGCAAGAGCGGCAAAGCGGTGCAGTTATGGAGGACGCTCAAGGCATCGAAAAGGGCATAATTATGATGAGTATGCTGCTGTCGGTAGCAGTGGCGGGAATGGTGGCTTACCGCACCAGTCGGGCGATCGCCAAACCAGTCGTCAGCCTCACTCAAGTGGCCGAACAAGTAGCCACAGAGTCAAATTTTGATTTGCGAGTACCAGTCACCGGGCAAGACGAAATAGGCTCATTAGCTGTGTCTCTCAATCACCTGATCGAGCGAGTTTCGGAACATACAAAAGAATTGGAACAAGCTAAGGAAGAGGCTTTAGTTGCTAGCACTGCCAAAAGCCAGTTTTTAGCAAATATGAGCCACGAGTTGCGGACGCCTTTAAACGCGATTATCGGCTACAGCCAACTACTTTTAGAAGAGGCGGCAGAGCTTGAAGGAGAGGATTTTGTTCCAGACTTACACAAGATTCAAAATGCTGGTACGCACTTGCTATGTTTGGTTAACGATATCCTCGATTTGTCTAAAATTCAAGGGGGGGAGGTGAAACTCGAAATCGAAGAATTTGACATTGCATCCCTGGTTGATAATGTGGAGATTGCGACTAAATTGTCTGTAAAAAAGAATGGCAATGTTTTAGAAATAGAGTGCAATCCTCAAACTGTCGGCACAATGCACGCAGATTTTGCGAAACTGCGGAAAGTGCTGCTGCATCTGCTGAGCAATGCTGCTAAGTTTACTAAAAACGGTTTGGTAAAAATCAGCGTCAGCCGCATTGAGGGAACCGGAAAATCTAAGGCAGCTAAGCTGTCGGGTGTTGAAAATTCAATTGCTACAGGCTCGATTGCTTGTCCAATTGCTAGTGCTGAAGCATCGGATTGGATTTGTTTATCTGTTCAAGATACCGGCATTGGAATGTCTGCGGAACAGCAGTACAAATTGTTTGAAGCCTTCGTGCAAGCTGATTGTTCGGCGACGCGCAAGTACGGCGGCACTGGATTGGGACTCACAATTAGCCGCCATTACTGTCAGATGATGGGCGGCGAGATTTTGGTGGAAAGCGAGGAGGGAAAAGGGTCAATTTTTACTGTCCGCATACCTGCAGGAGATGGTTAATCTCAAATCCTCTCTTCATCGGAATAGTAAATTCACTGTTGACTGTTGACTGTTGACTGTTGACTGTTAACAGTTAACAGTTAACAGTCAACATCATGTATGAGTGCAGCCGGAATTGATATAATCTCTAATGCGAATCGATGGCGATGTTGGTTTAGATCGTATCGTTTCCGGCTGCATCGGAATTATATATTTGAATTGTCGAGAGTGCTGTCGGGTAAGAGTCCCGTGAGGTCGCGGGTTCTCGATGGCATAATTCTGTTGTCAATCGACTGGACAAGATGTATCTGGTAATTGCGAGGTTGAAGCAAAAAAAAGAGGGATAATCCCTCTTTTTGTAACGGTGACTGCGATGTTATTCGACAGTCGCAGCAGGGATTTCTTCCTCTACTGCTTCGGGTGTGGCTTCGGCTGCTGCTTCCTCTACTGCTTCGGGTGCTGCTTCGGCTGCTGCTTCCTCTACTGCTTCGGGTGCGGCTTCCTCTACTGCTTCGGGTGCGGCTTCCTCTACTGCTTCGGGTGCGGCTTCCTCTACTGCTTCGGGTGCTGCTTCGGCTGCTGCTTCGGGTGCTGCTTCGGCTGCTACCTCCGGCACGTCCTCTTCCATTGCTGAGGGTACGTCTTCGAGTATTTCGTCGGAGAGATCCAAGGCATCTGTTGAGTCTGCTGGAATGTCTATGCCTGCTTTAGCTTGCTTTTGAGCGAGCATTTTTTCGCGGAACTTAGCTGCCATTTCCTCAGCTTTTTCATAAACCAATTCGCGATTTTTGACCATCGCGCCCGGTTCGGGTTCCAACTGCTTGGTGGAGAGAGAAATCCGGCCTCTCTCAGCGTCCAAGTCAATGATCATCACTTTCACTTCGTCGTTGACATTGAAGACGCTATGAGGCGTATCGATGTGATCGTGCGAAATTTCTGAGATGTGCAGCAAGCCGCTGACTCCGCCGATGTCGATAAAGGCACCGTAGGGCTTGATGCCACGCACTGTACCGATGACGACTTCCCCGACTTCGAGGCGGTTCATCTTCCGTTCGACTAAGGCGCGACGGTGGCTCAACACTAGGCGGTTGCGGTCTTCGTCTACCTCTAAGAATTTTAATGGTAATTCTTCGGCGACTAATTCTTCCTTCGGTTTGCGGGTACTGATGTGAGAACCGGGAATAAAGCCTCGCAACCCTTCAATTCTGACGAGTGCGCCGCCGCGGTTGGTGGCAAATACTTGCGATCGCACCGTGGCATCTTCTGCTTGCAGTTGTCGTACTCTTTCCCAGGCCCGCATATACTCGATGCGCCGGATGGACAGGGTTAATTGTCCGTCTTCATTTTCATCGGTGAGGATGAAAAATTCTCTGGTTTCGTTTGATTGCAATACCTCTTCAGGGCTTTCCACTCGATTGATCGACATTTCCTGAATGGGAATGTACGCTGCTGTTTTAGCACCGATATCAATCAGAGCGCCCCTGGGTTCTATACTAAAAACTGTACCGGCTACTACATCGCCCGGGCTAAAGTGATAGTCATATTTATCGAGTAGGGCTGCAAAATCTTCGTGAGTAAAGCCGATGTCTTTGACTGTGGTTTTGAGATTGACCATGCGAATAGTTTCCTAGGATTTCTCTCCTTCATGTTTTTCGTTTGTGCCGGCAAATATGAGAGATTTTGGTGAAAAAGCGGTTAACTTCTTGCAAAATCTTTTACTAAAGTCAGTTTTTGCTAACTTTTGCCTGGTGCAACTTTGCATCCGGGCTTGCCACTGCTATTGGTGCAAACTCTACGTTAAAACGTTTAATCGTAACATTCAGAGTCAAGTAAATCATTATAACTTACCTGCATACTGCTTTATAAATTAATTTAAGGGAGTTTAGCTGCCAGTAGCGCAGGATGCGGGGCTTTCTCGATCGACTCGATCGCCATCGAGGGAATCTGCGTCAAAATCAGGCTGATTTTCTGGCTCTAGAGCTTCGTTGAGCGGATTTTGAAGGTGATTTAGGGTATCTACAAAATCTCTGATACCTCGAAACTGCCGATATACTGAGGCAAAGCGCACGTAAGCGACTTCGCTCAGGGGTCGCAGGTGCAACAATACCAGTTCCCCAATTTCTGAGCTGGCGAGTTCTCGGATCGATCGACCTTGGAGTTGCGCTTCAATTTCTTCTGCCAGAGTTTCTAGCTGCCCGGAGGACAAACCAGTTTTTTCGCAGGCCCGAACCAGTCCCCTGACTAATTTTGACCTGTCAAAAGATTCGCGCTTGCCGTCCCGCTTGATCACTGTAATCGGCACAAATTCTATGCGTTCGTAAGTTGTAAAGCGGTGCTGGCATCTCAAACACTCGCGCCGCCGACGGATGCTTTGACCTGATTCGGCTGAACGCGATTCGAGAACGCGACTATTTGTATGTTGGCAGGAGGAACAGCGCATGATTGCTGATTTTAACAGGCGTTGCCAGCAAATTGCCATTCATCTGACCGCGCGGTTAGATGAATGACTGGACTAGAAAAATGACTCGGCACTCCGGCAGTGAGTTTATGTGTCAACTTGAACTAAAACCTAGTATCAGTCTACTGTTTGATGACTAGAGCCGATTCCCGCTTAGTATGCCAGGGGATCGATCCTGGGCTATAAACGAGAGATACAAAGGTTTTTAGACCGTTGTTGATACCCCTTGACCTCCGCCGTAGGGCTAATTATTTGCCAATCCGGGGTGGTTCCCGAAAGGCGATCGCAAAAAATAGTACACCTAAAGCTAAAGCCAGAATCAAAATGTAAGCAACGCTTTCCATGTTAAATTTTCCCTATCTTCCCTTGCTGTCTTATTTTATCTTAATTGCTGGTTTTATTTTTAACTAAAAAAACCCGGTTTCTTGAAGAAACCGGGTTTTTTGTACCGGGGAAGTTTCCGGCCTGCCCGTGGGGCTGGCGAAAACTAGATAGATTCTTCTCTTCTTGTGGTCACGTCGCCCAGTTTTTGGAACAAGCCCCACTCGACTTGTTCTTCGAGGTCAGCCTCAACTCCAGCAAACACGTCACGGAAGATTGTCCGAGAACCGTGCCAGATATGGCCGAAGAAGAACAGCAAAGCAAAGCAAGCGTGTCCGAAAGTGAACCAACCGCGAGTCGAAGTGCGGTAAACACCGTCAGACTTCAAGGTTTCGCGATCGAATTCAAAGAGTTCACCCTTTTGGGATGCCAGAGCAAACCTCTTAACATCTAAAGGATTATCAAAGGTTTGACCGTCAAATTCGCCACCGTAAAAGCTGACAGTAACTCCCGTTTGTTCAAAGCTGTATTTTGATTCAGCACGGCGGAAGGGGATGTCAGCGCGAACGACTCCATCTTTGTCCGTCAAAACGACTGGGAAAGTTTCAAAGAAGTTCGGGAGGCGGCGCACCGACAATACCCGACCTTCACTGTCAGTAAATACTGCATGGCCGAGCCAGGTTTTGGCGATACCGTCACCGTTGACCATCGGGCCAGCGCGGAACAAACCGCCTTTAGCCGGAGAGTTGCCCACGTAGTCGTAGAAAGCCAATTTTTCAGGAATTTGCTCGTAAGCTTGTTGGAAGCTTTGGCCGGAGGCTAAGCTAGCTTGGGCTCTGCGATCGATTTCTTGTTGGAAATAGTTGCTGTCCCACTGATAGCGAGTAGGGCCAAAAAGTTCGATCGGAGTAGCAGCAGAACCGTACCACATCGTACCCGCAACCACAAAGGCGGCGAAGAACACAGCAGCGATACTGCTAGAAAGTACAGTTTCGATATTCCCCATCCGCAGGGCTTTGTAAAGACGTTCCGGCGGCCGCACGCTCAAGTGGAACAAACCGGCAATTACGCCGACTACGCCCGCTGCAATGTGGTGAGCCACGATGCCGCCCGGATTGAACGGATCGAAGCCTTCAGGGCCCCAAGAAGGCGCCACTGCCTGGACGTGACCGGTCAGGCCGTAGGGGTCGGACACCCACATTCCCGGGCCGAAAAGTCCCGAAAGGTGAAATGCGCCGAAGCCGAAGCAGAGCAAGCCGGAGAGGAACAGGTGAATGCCAAACATTTTTGGCAAGTCGAGGGCGGGTTCGCCGGTGCGGGAGTCTCTGAAGAGCTCCAAGTCCCAGAATACCCAGTGCCAGACTGCTGCTAAGAACAGTAAACCCGAGAGGATGATGTGAGCGATCGCAACGCCTTCAAAAGACCAGAAGCCAGGATCGACGTTACCTTGGCCCGTGACGCTCCAACCGTTCCAAGAACCGGTGACTCCCAAGCGAGTCATGAAGGGCAGCACGAACATCCCTTGACGCCACATCGGGTTCAGAATGTGGTCTGAGGGATCGAAAATTGCTAGTTCGTAAAGGGCCATCGAGCCGGCCCAACCTGCCACGAGGGCAGTGTGCATTAAGTGTACAGAAATCAATCGGCCTGGGTCATTTAAGACGACTGTGTGTACGCGATACCAGGGTAGTCCCATTGACTGCGGTTCTCCAAGGTGTAAGTGATGATGTCATTTTGACGGAAAATTCAGATTTTCCATCCCGAGCGGTGATGTCCGGGGTTTAAATTCTGCCTTTTGCCGAATCCTTTCTACCTTCACAGGAGGAGGTATAAAAATGAAAGTTATTTAAAGAAGTGTATCGAGTGTTAGAACCGATTGCAATATGTTCGACATTACATTAATTGTGGGCTATCGATCGAGCAGCGGGCGGCGATCGCCCCGAGGCGTTCGAGAACTTGCTCGGCATCGATGAGTCTGGTAAGGGTGACGTTGCCAATATTTTTTCCTGGATCTGCCGGATCTAGGGGGGTTCCGGGCTGGACTTCTACCATGAGTACAGCGTCTTCTACGCGGTAGAGCCACATTTTTTCATTTCGATCCGAAAGACAGAGGTTGAGCTGTTGGATATCCGGCTGTCGTCTCCAGGCGGCGGCTGTCCACTCGCCACCAACCCCCCAGACGCGCCCGACTTTCCAGCCGTCGGATAAGAAAAAATATTTCATTTGCTGTGTACGGTTGTTAATTATTTGTTGTTATAGCGCAGATGGTTGTGTTGAGGGCGATCGATCGTGGTGGATGTTACGGGCGATCGCATGACTGAGATCTGGATTAGTTTACCTCAATTATGACAGTTCGATATTTGACAAAACCTTTGATTATACTATAAGTAACTACACAAAATTAATTACATAAAGACTCCTTGCTGGGCAAGGGTTTCACGCGAAATCTCGTGTAATTAATTTTGCACGACTACTTATACTGATATTAAATGATAGGTACCCCGAACTGCACGGGGAGGTATGGTACGGTTGCAATGCCGTGCGCCTGTCAGAGACAAGGTGCCCCGAACTGCACGGGGAGTTATGGTACGGTTGAGATACCGTGCGCCTGTCAACCTGAAACATGATTTAATCATCATACCATCACTACCAAAATAACGCCCTGCCAAGGCGTAGAGAGTTATTTTAAGCCCCTTTTACAAGAGGGTTAAGCTCTCAATAAGGGCGAAATCCACGACTATAATAGTCGTGGATTCGCATTTAAACTTACCCTTCATTTTAGCGGTATTCAAAGTTAATTTTAGGCGGGAGAATAGGAATTTTTAACAACTGTATTTTCGGCTCAAGAAGATTGAATGCTTCCTCCAATTCGGTATTGCCACTGGCTGTCCCTGCTTCCTTTGAACTACGATCGATCAAGTACACCACATAATCTGCTAGCTGCAAACCAGTGTAAAATTCTGAGAAGCCAAACAAAGGTAGTTCCACAAAATTAGAAGATTTTGTTTGTGACTTCCAATCTCGATACACTCTGAGCAATCTCCCATCCTGAATACTGGTATGCTGAGTTGAGCGCGAATCCATAAGTAATATTCCTGTTTCGTTAGATTGCTTTAGATAAGCATCTAGCTGCTCTAATAATTGAGTAAAACTTAAGCGATACAAACCAGTTTCATCTTTAATATCTTCGCTGGTCTCGCGCAATCTTTTTTTGTTGACTTAAACAGCGAATATATGACAAGGTAAGTGACTTATAGTTTCTGAAACTTTCTTGAACGCTCGAAGACGGAATTCCCTTGGAAAAGTCTTAAATGAACCCACACCTTGCCAAATATCGCGCCCCTTAAGTTCCCAGTCTTCAGGTTCCTTCCCACTAAATAGTTCCTTTTTAAGTGCTGAAACTTCTCTTTCCATTTGTGACCATTGCTGGACATGAATAGCAAAGCTAGCTAAAAAAAAGAAATTTGTCTCCATATCTTTCCAGCCAGTGCCCCCCTCATCAACGTAAAATAAAATCGTCCTCTTGCCTTATGGTAACTTTTTGACATAAACGCTACATTATAAGTGTTTTTTAGTCTTTAAGTTATACTAGAATAAAGACAAGACTAAAACCCCATCTCTCACCTGCGCTTATATTTTGATCGCAAATATCCAGGATACAAGCCCCCAGATTAATCCGTGGAGTCACCTATTCAATCTAAAATCTAAAATCTAAAATCTAAAATCTAAAATCGAATGACGGCACAAACCACAGTACAATTCCAAGACAGTTTCGACATCATCGTAGTTGGTGGCGGACACTCCGGCTGCGAAGCCGCCCTCGCCACTTCTCGCCTCGGCTGTCGCACGCTTTTACTCACCCTCAATCTCGATAAAATTGCGTGGCAACCCTGCAATCCGGCTGTGGGCGGGCCCGCGAAAACTCAACTTACTAACGAAGTGGATGCCTTGGGCGGCGAAATCGGTAAAATGGCCGATCGCACTTATCTACAAAAGCGCGTCCTCAACGCTTCGAGAGGCCCCGCAGTTTGGGCTCTCAGAGCACAGACAGACAAGCGGGAATACGCCGCCGTGATGAACAATATTGTCGAAAATCAAGAGAACTTGACCGTCCGCGAAGCGATGGTTACAGACTTAGTTTTGGGCAAAAATGAAGAAATTATCGGCGTTGAAACATACTTCGGCGTTGCCTTTGAATGCAAAGCCGTAATTCTCACCACAGGCACTTTTTTAGGCGGCACAATTTGGGTTGGCAATAAGTCGATGCCGGCTGGACGCGCCGGAGAATTTGCCGCCGTGGGTTTGACAGAAACTCTCAATCGTTTGGGCTTTGAAACCGGACGATTGAAAACAGGAACTCCGGCAAGAGTTGACAAGCGGACTCTCGATTACACCAACATGGAACCGCAGCCGGGAGATGCAGAAGTTCGTTGGTTTAGTTTCGATCCTGAAGTTTGGGTGGAACGGGAACAAATGCCTTGTTACCTAACTCGAACTACGCCAGAAACTCACCAGTTAATTAGAGACAATTTGCACCTTTCTCCGGTTTACGGCGGCTGGGTTGATGCGAAGGGGCCGCGCTATTGTCCGAGTATTGAAGATAAGATTGTGCGGTTTGCAGATAAGGAAAGCCACCAGATTTTTATTGAACCGGAAGGTAGGGATATTCCTGAACTTTATATCCAAGGTTTTTCGACTGGTTTACCGGAAAGTTTGCAATTGCAAATGCTGCGGACTCTTCCTGGTTTGGAAAAGTGCGAGATGATGCGCCCTGCTTATGCTGTGGAGTACGATTATTTGCCGGCAACTCAGTGTTTTCCGACGCTGATGACTAAGAAGATTGAAGGGCTGTTTTGCGCGGGTCAGGTGAACGGTACGACTGGCTATGAGGAGGCTGCGGCACAGGGGATTGTGGCGGGGATTAATGCGGCTAGATTCGCGAAAAATCAGGAGATGATTGTGTTTCCTCGCGAGCAAAGTTATATCGGGACTTTGATCGATGATTTGTGTACTAAGGATTTGCGGGAACCTTACCGGATGCTGACTTCGCGATCGGAATATCGGTTATTATTGCGATCGGACAATGCAGATCAACGCTTGACTCCGCTCGGACGGGAAATCGGTTTAATTTGCGATCGCCGTTGGGAGTTATTTGAGCGCAAAAAAGCTAATATTATCGCGGAAAAAGCCCGTTTGTACTCGACTCGCGTCAAAGAACACGACGAGCTTGGGAAGAAAATTTTGGTCGATACTCAACAAGCGATTAAAGGTTCAATTACTCTCGCTGATTTGCTGCGCCGTCCCGGTTTTCATTATGTCGATTTGGAACGTTACAATTTAGGTGATTCCAGTCTACAATTAGCCGAGAAAAATGGTGTAGAAATTGACCTAAAATATTCCGGTTATTTGCAAAGACAGCAAAATCAAATTGATGACATTGCCAAACACGAACGCCGCCAATTGCCTGGGGATTTGGATTATATGGCAATTACAACTCTCTCGAAGGAGTCGCGGGAAAAATTGACTAAAATTAGGCCCCTGACTATTGGCCAAGCTGCGAGAATTGGCGGGGTTAATCCGGCTGATGTTAATGCTTTGTTGATCTATCTGGAAGTGCGAAATCGTCAGCAACCGGCTGCTGTGGGAAATTGAATTAATAAAACCCAAAAATTGCTCGGCTTTGTCTTAATTGTTGGTTAAATTGTACGCGATTTCGGCAGAGAAACGGCGCTGGGTTCTTTTATTGAGCGTGCGAGCGTCCCCGATCGCGTATTGTACTCGCGATCGGGGACAACACTATAAATGCACAACTGAGATGCTCCCAGGAGGTTTTATTTGCGAGTTGAATTTAATCCATCTACCCGAAGCAAAAGCAACTGGTTAGATATGGTAAAATATGACCGATCTTGATTAAGCTAACAAACCAAAATTGGTCATAAACTATGATGAGATCGCTGGCTTGTGTCAGCAGCTTGGATACAGGGAGAAGTTGCGTTTAGCTCAAATGCTGATCCAGCTAGCCAGAAAAGAAGAGGAAAGTCAAAACTCCCAACATCGAATTGCAGGGAATTGGAAAGAATCCTCACCAAGTCAAAATTACTCTGATATAATTCAATATGTTTTTGAAAGGATTACAGCATATTCCATGTAGGTGCAGTACGCCTGAAATATAGTTTCTGGAACACCCATCAGTTTATAGGTAGAAAATTGAACTGTAAACAAACCAGGTTAGAAGTGAGTGCATCATAAACCTGACCTAGGCTGTAGCCATGCAAATTTCGTACAAAATCAGAATACTTTATCTTATCTTGTCCACTCTTATTCTTTCTGCCTTCGAGTTCTAGCCTTCGCGTTCTTAGCGTCTTCGCGGTTCCTTCAAAAAGCCCGATCGCCAATCCTTAAAAATTACCACACTCAAAAACAACTATCAATGTAGAGCGCGCCTAAAATAACCTTAAATCTGTTATAGTTTCCATACAGCAGCAAACAAAACCCCCACTTACAAAGTATAACTATCTATGGCTCCTACAGTTTTGATTACAGGCGCTTCTCAAGGAAGCGGCAAAGCAACGGCACTGTTATTTGCCAGTAAAGGTTACGATGTGGTGATGGTGGCTCGCGAGCCAGAGAGATTGGCAGCGGCAGCGGCTCAGGTGCAGCGTGAAGGCACTTCCGCTTTCCCTATTGCGGGGGATGTGGGCGACATTCAACAAGTGCGGGCGATCGTCCAAAAAGCCCTAGATACTTGCGGAAACATTGATGTTTTGGTGAATAATGCCGGGATTTGTCTCGCGGGGGCGATCGAGCAAACCACCTCCGAAGATTGGCAGCAATTAATGAATACCAATTTTTGGGGCTGCGTTAACACAATTCAAGAACTTTTACCACATTTTCTCGATCGCAAAACGGGTACAATCGTCAATATTGGTTCCATAGGCGGCAAAATGCCCTTGCCTCAAATGACCGCTTATTGCGCCAGCAAATATGCAGTAACCGGTTTAACAGAAACTTTGCGATTGGAATTAGCACCCCGAGGCATTCACGTTTGCGCCGTACATCCGGGTTTGATCAACAGCGATTTTTTGGAAAGAGCTCAATTTCGCGATCGAGACGAACCTGCAGTCGAATTGCGCCGCCAACAAATGACCGAAATGTTGAAATCTAACTGGGCTTCTCAGCCGGAAGATATTGCTAAAGCAATCTGGGATGCTGTGAAGAATCAGCGTGCAGAAGTTACCGTCGGCCCAGCTTTCTTTGCATCGGAAGCCTATCGATTATTCCCCGGTTTGATGCAATTATTCATTGGTAATTAGTCATTAGTCATTGGTTATTAGTTATTAGTTATTGGTTATTAGTTATTGGTTATTGGTTATTGGTTATTAGTAGCAAATGACTGTTGACTGCTAACTGTTAACTGTTAACTGTTGCTCGTTACCAGGCTCTGCCTGGTAATGCAGATCCGGAGGCTCTGCCTCCTTTGATCTGGCAACTTACAGGAGAGAGGACTGTAGGAGGTGTTTAAGTTATTAAGTTTTCCATCCTAAGTGCTTGTCACCAAGGAGAACCCGATCGCGCTTCAGGAGCGAAAAAGAGCCTCTCTTTATCCCTCGGCTTCGGGAGAGAAGAATGTGGCAGATACTTTGAGTTATTAAATTTAAATTTCTAAAAAAATAGACGGCTCAACCAGCCCCAAATACTATTATAATGACAAAGAAACCAGAAAATATTACCATGCAAATCACAGCATTAGCAGCAAAAAAAGCAGGCGGGTTGCTTGAAGAATACAAATTTGATGTCGCAGCGCCCAAGGTGCACGAATGTCTAATAAAAGTGTTAAATTGTGGCATCTGTCACTCGGACTTGCACATGATTGACAACGATTGGGGTCAATCAAAATATCCCCTGGTTCCCGGTCACGAAGTTATCGGAGAAGTGGCAGAAATAGGGCCGCAAGTGACTCATTTAAAAGTAGGCGATCGCGTTGGTGTCGGCTGGCAAAGGTCGTCTTGCTTGCATTGTCGTGACTGCTTGCGCGGTAACGAAAATCTCTGCGATGAAAACCAGGGATTAATTGTTACAGGGCCCGGCGGTTTAGCCGATTATTTAATGGTAGATTCCCGCTTTGCTTTTCCTATTCCCAAAGGCATCGATTCCAAAGTAGCCGGGCCGTTGCTGTGTGGCGGAACTACTGTTTACGCCGGTTTGCGAAACGCGGGGATGACTTCTGGGCAAGAAATCGGCATTCTCGGTATCGGCGGTTTGGGACACCTGGCCGTGCAATTTGCTAAAAAATTAGGCAACCGCGTTACAGTTTTTACTACTTCCCAAGATAAGGCAGAATTTGCCCATAAAATGGGGGCGGACGAAGCTATTGTAGTAGAAAAAGGCGAAGTTCCTCAACCGCCTAGCAGTAAATTAGATATTTTGTTGAGCACTGTTCCTGCTGCTTTAGATTGGGTTCCCTACATTGATTTTCTCGATTCTGACGGTGCCCTTGCTTTTGTGGGAGTTCCCGACGCACCTTTGAGTATTCCGTTATTTGCGCTGCTGGCGAAGCGCCGCCGAATTACGGCTTCTCCGATCGGCGGTCGTGCTATGATTTATGAAATGCTGTCAGTTTCAGAGAAGTTTGGGATTGAGCCGATTGTCGAAGTTTTTGCGATCGCACAAGCGAATGAAGCAATCCAGAAAGTCCGCGACAATAAAGTGCGCTATCGCGCAGTTTTGACAGTAAGTTAGATCCTTAGTAAGGTGCGTAATTCGCACCCCAGATCTACAAATTACAGCAGAGAACTAGCATTAATCAAACGGCCGGTTAAATCAGCAGGCGTTACATTCAACACAGTACCCAACAAAGCCTGATTAGAACCAAATCTAATATTAGTAGCTTCCACGCGCCCGTTGCCGTCTGGATCGAGACTTTCCTGCGAGATACCGCCCTTGGCTAACAAATTCGTTCCCCCCGTTATAGTTCCAGGATTTAGCAGCAGCAGTCTCGGATCGTCCAAGCTATAACTTGTCTGTTCCAAGAAGACAAGAGTAGTGCTAAAATCCACACTAAGTCCGATGGAATCATTCGACTTATCAAAGTCCACAATTACTGCATCAGGAACTTCTATTCCCCCTACTCCCATTCCCGCTTGATCGACTCGAAAAACAAAAACATCTCTCCCCGCACCTCCTTTGTAAATATCCACATCTCTATCGCCAATTAAAGTATCGTTACCATCACCGCCAACTAACAAATCAACACCTTGACCGCCGCGCAGCAAATCATTTCCCACACCGCCATCAATAAAATCGCTATTTCTATCCCCTGTCAAAACATCGTTGCCACTTTTTCCCAAAATATCGTCATCACCTTTGCCGCCGTAAATAGAATCATTGCCGGGCCCGCCTGACAGACTGTCCTTACCATCGTTACCGAAAATCCGTTCTGCATCTGATGAACCCGTGACAGTATCATTGCCGCCCAGCATCGAAACTCCCCCAGGAAAACTAGCAAGTTGTCCCGGTACAAGTGTAATATTTTCAGGAGAATTGTCTCCTACCAAACGAGAGATGCGTGAACGATCGGGAGTGAGTACCATAGTTGTAAATTTTTTGCGATTAATGGATATCTGACAATTATTTCCATCTTGGCACAGCCGATCGCAAAATCGCAGATTAAAATAAAAGTTAAAATTAAAGCCGATGCCAATTATCTTTGTAGAAGACTTGAGCAAAGTTTATCCAGTAGCGATTAAACAACCGGGACTTAAGGGAACAGTTCAGCACTTTTTTAACCGCACTTACCGTAACATCAAAGCAGTTGACGGCGTTTCTTTCAGTATTGAACCCGGAGAAGTGGTGGGGTTTCTCGGCGCTAACGGTGCGGGCAAAACTACGACGCTGAAAATGCTGACTGGTTTGATTTATCCCTCTGATGGTACAGTGACAGTGTGCGATCGCACTCCGTTCCGCCGCCAAGCAGATTTTCTGCAAAAAATTACCTTAGTGATGGGGCAGAAACAACAGTTAATTTGGGATTTACCAGTGCTCGATTCTCTGCGAATCAACGCCGCTGTCTATGGAATTTCCGATGCAGATTATCGGCGACGAGTCGGAGAATTGACAGAAATGCTGTCACTAGAAGGCAAGTTAAATCAAGCAGTGCGAAAGCTATCTTTGGGCGAACGCATGAAAGCAGAATTCATGGCTGCCTTGCTGCACCAGCCGGAGGTATTATTTTTAGATGAACCGACTTTAGGTTTGGATATCAACGCACAGTTTAGCGTCAGGCAATTTCTCCGGGAATATAACGAGCGCTATCAAGCAACGGTACTTTTGACAAGTCACTACATGGCTGATATTACTGCTTTGTGCAAGCGCGTTTTGTTAATCCATGAAGGGCAATTAGTTTATGATGGCAGTTTGGACGGATTGCTCGACAGGTTTGCACCTTATCGGGAAGTTCAAGTAAAATTAGCCGAACCCTTGGCCAAAGATAGCGCTTTTGGTTACGGCGAGGTAGAATCAATTGAAGGTAATTCCGTGCGGTTTTTGGTAAAAAGGGAGGAACTGACGGTAAGCGTGTCGAAGATTTTAGCAGAATTAGAAGTTATCGATTTGAGTGTTACCGATCCGCCAATTGAAGAGGTAATCGGTCGAGTTTTTCGCACGGGTAAAGTGTAGATATTACTCCTATCTCCCTTGACAAAGGGAGCAAACAACCGTCAAACATTTTCTTTGTTAAGGGGTCAAGAAAGCATGAAATTCTCTTTTAAGAAAGGGGATTTCGGGAGATCGTGATTTATTATTACCAGCCTCTTTACCCTGCTCGTGTCTCGTTACCAGAATCTACCTGGTAGCGCACATTAAGAATCTCTACCTATTTCTTCTTTCCTTGAGTTAAATTCAGTATTCTTTCAGTGACAATGAATATGAAAAAAAACATTAAAATTGCTAAAACTTTGCTCGTCACCTACTACGCTTATATGCTCGAATACCGGGAGGAATTGTTTTTGTGGGCGCTGTCGGGAGCTTTGCCGTTTATCTTGATGGGCGTGTGGATGCAAGCGGCCGAAACTGGTGAATTTGGGCTGAAGCAGATCGACTTTGCGCGTTACTTTTTAGCAGCTTTTATAGTCAGACAAACTAATGTGGTTTGGGTGATTTGGGAGTTTGAAAAAGAAGTCGTGGAAGGTAAGTTATCTAATAGATTGTTGCAGCCTCTCGATCCCGTATGGCATCACTTCGCATCTCACGTTTCCGAAAGGTTTGCGAGGCTACCGTTTGTATTAGGATTAGTGCTGCTATTTTTTGCACTTTACCCGCAGTCTTTTTGGCTGCCGAGTTTGGGCAGATTTTTGCTGTTTTTGTTGGTTCTCGTTTTCGCTTTTTGTTTGCGGTTCCTGATTCAGTATACCTTTGCGCTGTTTGCTTTTTGGATTGAGAGGGCAAGTGCGATCGAACAATTCTGGTTTTTAATGTACCTGTTTTTATCGGGACTTGTCGCGCCGCTAGAAGTATTTCCCCCAGCCGTGCGCGAAGTAGTTTTGTGGACACCGTTTCCTTATTTGATTCATTTTCCCGCTGCAATCTTGATAGGATTGCCCGTAGATGTAGGCCGCGGTTTACTGGTAATGCTGGGTTGGAGTGCGGTGTTTTTTGTGTGGAATCGCTGGCTGTGGCGGCAGGGTTTGAAGCAGTATTCCAGCATGGGAGCTTAAATAATCATTAAAATTTAAAAAATTGTAGAGTGCGTCCCAGTAAGATATCGATGGTTTTGGGTAGGTGTGCGATCGCATCCAACGATCGCCCTTAATACAGGTGTTTGTGCTTTGGTTGCTGCAAAACAAGTGGGGATGTTGCGAGTCGGAAACGGTTATCAAGTTAATGCTTTGAGCAATTACCGCCTGAATTGTTCGATAACCCTCCGCCAAAACCCAATATTTCTGTAGGTGCTGGCGGCTTTTGCATTGAGGCGCGACGCTGGTAAATAATTGTGGTATAAAATAGAGTCGATCGGCTGCATACTACAATACGGAGCAGAAAAAGGTTGAAACCCCGCCAGCGTCAAACTTGCGTTTGCTTGGGCCATCGAGGGCGAACACCTTTGCGGTGCAAAGAAAATAAGGTAATTTTAATCGCCCTTTCTTCAAGCCGCTATTTTAGGGTGTAAGCCTGTATAAACCTGATGTCAACCGCCGAGTCTTTTTTCAATGCAAACAAACTCTAGGGGACAAGATATTGGTATGTTGTTAAAAAAACTTGTTTGCGAAAATAATCCCCAGACAGTTGCAGAGTTAATCGACGCACAACTCAAAACTGGTCAACTGACTTGGACTCAACTCAAAATACAAGTTTTCGAGCAGCACTGGCGCGACGAATCTTTGCAGGAAGTCTTCACAGAAATTGCAGCTAAATTAGATCGAGAAACAGCGAGCGAACTGATAGAATATTTGACCGATCAAAACGGTCAACCTGAAAAATTTATTAATTTATTTTTAGCAGCGGGATGCCTGTTAAAAGTCAAAAATGGCATCAATAAAAACACCGAAAAAAAACTGTTAAATGCTTTAAAAAAGCTATCACAATACGGCACGGCTTTCCTGATTCTTTATCAAAGCGCTCAAGAATTGCAGGAAACTTATCAAATTCGCGATCGATCGATCGCCACGATCGCCCAAACTTGGAAAAACGACCCGCAAACCCTGCCGTGGCTGAAAATACTCGCACACTCCAGCGACAGCGGCGAAGTCCGGGCCACAGCAGTCAAAGCCATAGCCCGCAGTTGGTCTGACGAGCCAGAAATTTACCTGATGCTCAAAAAACTCGCTAAATTCGATACAAGTTGGGCAGTGCGATCGGCTGCGATCGCAGAAATGGTCGCGGGTTGGCCCGATAAAAAGGATACCTTGCAAGTGGTGGCCGCCCTGGCTAAGTTTGATCGCAGTCCGACCGTCCGCACCTGCGCGCTGGAACTGTTGGCCCGTCGTTGGCGCGATCGAACAGATACCTTACTGCAGCTGAGAACCGCCGCCGAATCCGACGAAAATTTGGGAGTGCGAGTCGCAGCGTGGCAAGAAATAGCCAGAGGTTGGCACAGCGTTTTAGGTACTTTCTCCCTGCTCAAAAACTTGACCGAGACAGGAACTTCTACCCTGCGAACATTAGCTGTGCGGGAGTTGGCAGCGGGCTGGCAGGCCGTGGCAGAAGTTGGCCTGCTGCTGAAAACCCTAGCCGTATCCGACAGCAGCGAACAAGTGCGGACAGCAGCGATCGAAGAATTAGCTTCGCGCTGGCGGGCCCAACCAGAGATTTATCCGCTGCTCAAAAGTCTCGCCGAGTCCGACCAGAGTTCCACCGTCCGGCAGGCAGCAGTCCAAGGAATTGCCTCTGGCTGGCCGTCTAACCCCGCAACTCTGCCTTTTTTGCAAAATATAGCTGCGGGCGATCGCGACGCCGAACTGCGCGAAATAGCCCTGCAAAAGATTGCAGCAGGTTGGCCCGACAGCCCGGAGACATTGCCCCTGTTGCAAAAAATAGCGGCCTCAGAGGATTATTGGACTGTGCGCCAAGTAGTAGTAGCAGCCGCAGCCACCTTACCGTCAGCCAGTCCCGAAGTCTTTGAGTGGTTGAAAAATCTCGCCGAGTCAGACAGACACCTCAACGTCCGAGAAACTGCGGTGGAACAGATAGCAAGAGGCTGGGGACACCGCGACGAGACTTTGCCTTTTCTCAAAAAACTCGCGGAGTCGGAGGGGGATGCTCACCTGCTGAGCGTGCTGGTGCGAGAAATAGCGCGGGAATGGCCCGAAGAGCCGGAAACCTTGCTGTGGTTGAAAATTCAGCTTGATTCTGGGGAGGAGGAGGTGCGGGAAGTGGCGGTGCAGGAACTCGCTCGCAACTGGCCTTCGGGTGCTGAAACTTGGAGGATGCTGGAGGCTAAAGCAGAGGGCGATGAAAGTCCGGCGGTTAGGCAAATCGCTTTGCAAAAGTTAGCTCGCGGGCGGACAAATGAGCCTCAAACTTTTGAGTGGCTGAAAATTCGGGCAGCGCAGGATGAAGATTCTCAGGTGCGGGCGATCGCCCTGGTAGAGTTAATGCGGGGATGGAAAGACGAGCCGGGAATGTTTGAGTTTTTGCGCCAGAGAGCTCTGACTGACCCCTACGATAGAACAGGTTCTTTTGCTTACAATCCCAGATTTACAGCACTCGAAGCAATTATCGAACATTATCCCGAAAATGCGGAAACTTTGCCTCTGGTGCGATCGCTTGCAGTTTCCGACGCAGATGAGCAAGTGCGGGCCTTAGCGGGCCGCCGACTCAGGAGCGAAGACTGGTAAGTGGTTAGCTGAGACATAAATTGCGGCGATTTATGTTGATTTTGCCGCGCGATTTATTCCCACAAAAACTCAATTCATTCCGACAAAAGCCCGATCGCACCCCGCACCGCTTCCCCCATCATCGAGCCGCGAACATTCGCGGGCGCCGTTTTCTCCCACAAAATCAACTGTTCCCGAAAACCAGGGTCTTGCTTGGCCCGCTGCACGATCGCCTGACTGATGACTTTCCTCTGAATCTGAATAGTCGGAATACCTTGCTGCTTCAAATAATCCAACAGCCGCTGCACACTTTCAGAGAATTTATCCGGCGTTTGAGACATCAAAATAAACGAAATTTGACGCACCATTCGCTGGTAGATTTCCTGTTTTCTGACCAACACTTCATTTTGAATTGGCTCCTGCGGCTCCACACTGTTACTAGCAACAGCCAAATCTAGCAAACCCCAAATTTCTACCCGCTTGGCTAAAACCTTTTCCAACATATCTGGATAAAGCGCCAAAATGCGATCGCCCAAAATCTTGCCATTCACCAAACGGTTAGCGCTCAGCCGCAGTAAATTTTGTTCTCCAGCAGACTCAAAAAATTGAACATTCAACTGAAGTTGCCAACTCTCCAACTCCACCCGACGCACCGTAAACACCAAAGCCTCCCAATTAGGAAAATCAGCAAAATAGACCTCCACAATAGAACTTTCCTCTTGATTCTGCCGCCCCAATTCCCCAGACTCAAAATCGCGAGCCGCCGGAAAGCGATTTGCCGCAACTTTCGCAGTATAATCAAACTGAGTAAAAACATACCCGCAGTCTACTTTTGACAGATCCACATCTTGAACCTGCCAATTTTGAATGCAGCAACCCGTAAGCTGCGCCCCCTCCAAACTCGTCCGAATCAAACGACATTCAATCAAACAAGCTTCTCTTAAATCCGCCTCACCTAACATCGCATCCATCAAATAAGCGCCACTCAAATCAGCTTTCCGCAAATCAGCACCGCGCAAATTAGCCTCGCTCAAATCCGCCCGCAGCAAATACACTCCTTGCAAGTTAGCTCGCAGCAAAAGCGCCTTCTTAAAACTCGCTTTCAACAAATAAGCACCAGCCAAATTCGCTCGACTCAAATCAGCATTATCGAGCACAGCCTCCGTCAAATCCGCCCCCGCCAGCACAGCTCGGTGCAAGTCAGCGCCCGCCAGATTTGCCGATCGCATTTGAGCACCATTTAAATCAGCTTCAATCAAATTTACACCGCTCAAAATTGCCGATCGCAAATTTGCTTCCACCAAATGCGCTTCCCGCAAATTAGCATCCGTTAAATTAGCACCAACAAGACTGGCGCGGTTGAGATTCGCCTCCATCAACTTCGCCCCCATCAAGTGTGCGCCGTCGAGTTTAGCTTTCTCCAAATTAATTTGGTCAGATTTAACCTTTTGAAGATTAGCACCCCCCAAATCCGCTTCAGAAAGCACCGTCCAATTGAGTTCTGCACCTTCCAAACAAGCAAGGCGCAAATCCGCTTTCGCAACATTTGCCCCGCTCAAATTTGCCCCGCTCAAATTTGCCCCGGACATCACTGCATTGCGGATATCGGCGCGGCGCAAACAAGCTCCAATTAACTTAGCATTGCTCAAACAAGACCAGCTCAAATTAGCACCGGTCAAGTTAGCACCTGTGAGGTTTATTTCTCGCAGGTTGACACCGCTTAAACTAGCACCGCTGAGGTCAATGTGAGCAAAGTTGCGCTCTCCTTCTTGGTAGCGCAGCAAAAATTCTTGTACTTGCATTCGGAGGGGAAGGGGAAGGGGAATAGGAATGAAATAACTATCTCTAGTCTGGTAAAATAACTGTTATCGCGTTGGCAACGAGGAATTTATTCCTCTAATTTATTGTGGAAGACATTCCTCATTACAAATCATTTTTAGGTTGCCAGTTGGGCTTTTTTTTCTCTTTTATTGCGGAATATATGGGAGCATTTCAGTTTTGCAACAAGCATTTTTTTATGGTAGTGCGAGCGTCCCCGATCGCTTATTATACTCCCCGCTCGCTTATTATACTCGCGGCTCGTCTATTATACTCGCTCTTCGGGGACGCTCGCACGCTCAAATGCCAAACTGAGATGCTCCCGAATACATTCCTCACTACGAACCATTTTTAAGTTAGTAATTAAGAATTTATTCCTCTGATTGTTTGCGGACTAAAGTCCTCACAACAAACCAGTTTGATTGTGCTAAAACCACGAAATTTATGTTATTCCTAATTTGTGCTAATAGGATGATTTTAGAGGAATCGCTGCAATTCTCCCTGCAAATACTTTGCCCATTTAGTCGCTAGAGGAACTTCTGTAAAAGGAACATGCACCGCCGCAGCATCTTTCAACAAAAATTCTAGGGCGATCGCATTTCCCGAATTCGGTGGCGACTCTAAATCTACCACAACGCCGTTAACTAACAACCTGAGCGACTGCACATTTTTTAAAGAAAAAGTTTGCAAATTCACAGGCCCGCTGCGAGTAGGTTTCCCCCAAGTCAAACAGTCTTCTTGCTGACCGAGTACAGCATAAATATCGTACTTGGCCTTGGCGAATTGTTCCGCCCAGACGCGATAGGCTTCTAACTTTTGATACTCGTTCCATCCAGCCCAAGCCAGCCCAATAAAAATTGCTAGCAGCGGCAACCACATTAAACCTCTTTCCATGCAATATCCTTGTGAAAAATACTCCCGGTTTTCTTTGCCATCTGCTTTAATGATACAATTTATTGAACTACTCAAACTTGCTTGGCAATTTAAACTAGAAATTACACCCATTTGCGATCGCGCGGGTAGCCACCGCCACCACATACCAAAAGCCCGCCCGCGAGTTTGACCGCAGCCACAACTAAGAAAACTGGCGATCGCGATGAAAATTCGGTTATTGTGGTGAACAAGCCTTCCCTCAACGGACGATCGGCAATGAAAAAATTTTTCTTTCTGTGCTTATTTTTAATCGGGCTTGGCTGGGCAATTTCTAATTTCCCAGGACTTGCTACTCAAGGCACCTATGACTCGATTGTGCTGGATTTCCGCGAAGATATCGGTAATCCTGATATTGCAAAACGAGTAGAAGAACTCGCCCAGCAGTACCAAATCGCACCGCAACTCAACAGTGAGTTTTCTAAACAGGATAATGTGTATGTTGTCAAGGGCGATCGCACTTTGCTAAACGCCCTGAGAAAATCAAAGTTGGCTAAAGATACCGAATACATTGAACCGAACTACATTTACAGCGCTTACGAGATTCCCAACGACCCCATGTATGTCAAGCAGTGGAATCTCCGCAGCATCAACGTAGAATCGGCTTGGAACGAAACAAAAGGCAGCGGCACAACAGTAGCGGTAATTGATACCGGCATCACTCCCGTCGCCGACTTAAAAGAAACCAAATTTGTACCGGGCTACGACTTTGTAAACGATCGCGCCGAAGCCTACGATGACAACGGCCACGGCACTCACGTCGCAGGTACTGTCGCCCAATCAACTAACAACAACTACGGCGTTGCAGGCATCGCTTACGAAGCAGCTTTAATGCCGCTGAAAGTATTAAGCGGCAGCGGCGGCGGTACAGTTTCCGACATTGCTGAAGCAATTAAATTTGCTGCTGACAACGGCGCAGATGTCATCAACATGAGTTTAGGCGGTGGTGGCGAAAGTCAATTAATGGAAGAAGCGATCGACTACGCCTACTCTAAAGGCGTTGTCATCATCGCCGCCGCCGGCAACTCCGGCGACAGTTCGGCATCCTATCCCGCCCGCTATCCCCACGTCATCGGCGTTTCCGCCCTCGGCCCCAACGAAGAAAAAGCCGATTATTCCAATTTCGGCGCGGGTGTTGACATTTCAGCCCCCGGCGGTTCTGAACTCGGCAAAATTCTCCAAAGTACGATCGACCCAGAAACCGGTGCCGAAATCTTTGAAGGCTACCAAGGCACCAGCATGGCTGCGCCCCACGTTGCCGGCGTTGCAGCGCTGATCAAAGCCTCCGGTGTCACAGAACCAGACCAAATTCGCAGCATACTCTTGCAGTCGTCGCGAAATGTCACAGAAGACCCCTTAAACCATTTTGGTTCGGGACACCTAGACGCAGGCGCAGCAGTTCAGCTAGCCCAGCGCGGACAAATCAACTTCCGCGACTTCTTCCGCTGGCTGCGCGACAACGGCTATCTCAGCCCCCGCTTCTGGATAGACGGCGGTGCAGTCGCCCTGTTGCCGAAAATTGCAATGGTGCTCGGTTCTTACCTGCTGGCTTTCATTATGCGGAATTATTTTCCGTTCCAGTGGACTTGGGGCTTTTCCGGCGGCTTGATGGCTGGAAGTTCTGGCTTCTTTTTCCTCCGCAACTTGTTTGTATTTGACTTACCGCAGTGGCCGATGAGAATCATGGGCAGTTCTATTCCCGAACTCGGCGGTGCAATTAACGGCAGCAATATGCTGAATCCCTTATTTGCTAGTGTTTTGATTCCAGGGATTTTGATTGTTTTGCTGTTGGGACATCAACAGTGGAAGTGGATTGCGATCGCCACTTCGATCGGCTTTGCTAGCTGTTTAGCTGTGAATGCTGTTCTCTCTCCCGCAGTTTGGGGATTGGGAACTGGTTTAGTAGCACAAACATTCTTGATTGTCAATGCTTTGTTGTGTTTTGGATTGGCACATTTAGCACTTAAAACAGAGGCGCAGTCAGCATGAGTATTACAGTCAAAGGCAAAATTGAACGCCAAGGATTAGGCCCAGGTACCTGGGCTTTGGTTGGCGAAAATGGAGAAACTTATGAACTTAAGGATGCTCCTTCTGACTTGAAAAAAGATGGTTTGAAAGTCAGTGTCAAAGGTACAGTCCGCAAGGATATAATGACTTTTGCGATGATCGGCCCGGTGCTTGAGGTGCAGTCTTTTGAAGTCTTGTAGCTCGATCGACTAATCCAGCTTTCAAACAAAAAAAACCCCGGCCTTCATTGGCTGGGGTTTATTAATCAGGGTGCATCTACTAATCTAGTCTCCGGTAACACCGCACCTCTTTCAGGACAATTTCAGAAAATTGATGATTTCAGAAACCCGGTTTCTTTCAACATTTCTTGTCACATAGCCCAAAACTCCTAGAAACCGGGTTTCTCGGCCCATACGTCAGCCCTAAAACTGTCGCTAGCTGTCGTTATACCTAATTTTTGCCAAAAAAACCCCGGCCAAAATTGGTCGGGAGTTAATTAATCAGGGTGCATCTACCAACTAAGCTTTCTGAGAATTTCACCACAATCCGGAAATTAACCTCAAATTTGTTCAGCATCAGCCTTAACACAAAAAAAAACCGGCCAAAATTGGTCGGGAGTTAATTAATCAGGGTGCATCTACTAATCTAGTCTCCGGTAGCACCGTACCTCTTTCGGGACAATTTCAGAAAATTGATGATTTCAGAAACCCGGTTTCTTTCAACATTTCTTGTCACATAGCCCAAAACTCGTAGCAACCGGGTTTCTCGGCCCATACATCAGCCCTAAAACTGTCGCTACCTGTCGTTATCCCTAATTTTTGCAAAAAAAAACCCGGCCAAAATTGGTCGGGAGTTAATTAATCAGGGTGCATCTACTAATCTAATCTCCCACCCGACAGC
>NZ_JAUBTX010000031.1:50923-80263 GCF_036705185.1 Microcoleus sp. B4-D4
CTGTTGTTATACCTAATTTTTGCCAAAAAAAACCCGGCCAAAATTGGTCGGGAGTTAATTAATCAGGGTGCATCTACCAATCCACTTTCCTGGGAATTTCATCGCAATCCGGACAGTCGCCACTAAAAATTCAAATTTCTTTGCGGTGAACCAGAGTTGCACTAGCTTGGTCTGTCGGAACTAGCAAGACTTCGCTAATATTGACGTGGGGCGATCGCGTGGCGCAAAAATATACTACATCGGCTACATCATCCGCCGTCAAAGGTGTCAGTCCTTGATAGACATTCTTCGCTTTTTCTGCATCGCCGTGAAACCGGACATTGCTAAATTCTGTTTCCACCAAACCGGGTTCTATTTCCGTCACTCGCACCGCTGTTCCCAAAAGGTCTTGTTTCAACCCATCAGAAATCGCTCTCACCGCTGCTTTGGAAGCACAATAAACACTACCTTTCGGGTAAGCTTGGCGGCCTGCTATTGAGCCGATATTCACTACGTGGCCGCCGCCTCGGCTGACCATTCCCGGTACGATGTAGCGAGTCATGTAAAGCAAGCCTTTCACATTGGTATCAATCATTTCTTCCCAATCTTGAAAGTTGCCTTCGTGCAGTTTGTCTAAACCGCGGCTCAATCCGGCATTGTTAATCAGAATATCGATGTTTTTCCACGCATCGGGAAGCGCAGCGATCGCCGATTCGACTTGCGGGCGATCGCGCACGTCCAATTCTAGCAAGTAAATCTCGTTCATCGACGCGACGGATTTTGTTTCTACAAGTTCCTTTGCCAGTCGATCGAGCTTTTCAACGCGGCGGGCTGCTAAAATTAGTTTCGCTCCACCTTTGGCAAATATCTGGGCACAAGCCGCTCCGATACCGCTACTCGCACCCGTAATGAAAACAATTTGATTTTGGATAGAAATCATTTTTTGGTTATTTGTTATTGGTTATTTGTTATTGGTTATTTGTTATTGGTTATTTGTTATCTGTTATTTGTTATTGGTTGTTTGTTATGGGTTATCGGTTATTTGTTATGGGTTATCGGTTATTTGTTATTTGTTATGGGTTATTGCGGCAGTTAAATTGAATGTCAAAAAACGGTTCTTCCTTACTTGGTATGCTAAACTAACACTTAAAATGCCCAGGACAGCAAACATCTATTTTTGTAGTTTTCAAAATTCCTAAAGCCATAGGCAGAACGTTTTATTAACTTAAGTTTGTTGTTAATACCTTCAACAATACCACTTGTTGTCCTATTATCAAAGTAAGCAATTATCTCGTCAAACCAATTAGTAATAGTCTTCACAGTATCTGGAAAATATTGTTTGGCTCTTTTTTGCCAGATCCCAATTCTCAACAATCCCCTCAACCAATTTGTTTTTTTATTTTCAAATATTTGTCGGAATTTTTCTTTTAATTTATGCATTTCTGCCAGATTGGGAAACAGTTTTTTAACCTCCATTAATTTGATGTTTTGCTCTTCACTTAAATTATCTTTATTCTTTAATAATGAATATTTACTGTCGTTTATTACCTCTAATATTTCTTGATATTTTACTGCTTTTTTGGACGATTTTGATTTTTTCCTTAAATCTATTACTTGCCTTCTTTCGCGCTTTCTTTGTGCATCTAACTCCTTGTTGACTTGTACCATTACATGAAATCTATCCGCTACTACTTGAGCATTTGGCATAAGCTTTTGTACTAGGGTTTTGTAACCTTTCCACAAATCTATACTTACTTCTTCTATTTGTTCGCTTGACCTCTGAACCCCATGATTTAAGGACTGGCTCAATTTCAGCTTGTGTTCTTCCTTTGACAATTGTAATTAATTTAGATGTTTCTAAATCGATTAATACGGCACAGTAATTTCCTTGGCCTTTGATTAAAGCTATTTCATCAATTCCTAGTTTTTTTAAATTTGATGGTTTTGACGATAATTTTTCTGAAGCATCTGACAACATTCTTTCTATTTCTTCTGTTGTGACTACTCCTTGTTTTGCTACACTGTGAATATCACTCGACAAAACTGACTTGATTGTTGTATTTGCCAGTCGTTTTGTATAAGTTCTTCGGTTGTTCACAAAGTCCAATTTTTCGCTAAATGGTTTGCCACATTTTTTACATTTAAACTGTCGCCTGTTTATTTCTAAAAATACTGGCTGTTCTCCCCATGATAAATCTTTTACTACATATCGATGATTTTGATGTAATCTATTACTTTTTCTCCCGCAATGATGACAATGACTTTCTCGCGGGATTGACTCCACCTGTAATATTATTCCAATTCCTGGTACTTGACTCATTTGAGTTACTTTAATTCCTTGTATATTCAGGATCTCTGTTAGAACTTTAGTACCCTTTTTTGTGGTCATGACTGTAATTCGCTCTCAAAAACTCTTGTGGCTCTTTGATAATTAACAATTAAACTAGCCCTGCATCAAGCTTAACATGGACTTGATTTACTTTTCTATATATTTGTTCAAATATTTTCACTGATTTAGCTATTGATTTAGCATAGTAAGTAAGGAAGAACCCAAAAAACATCTAAATTTTGTGGGTGTCCCGCCCTGAACATACAATTTAAATGCGTGACAGCTTAGTTATTCGCTTGGGGCTACTAATAACTAATAACATTAATATTCACAGCCAACTGCCAACTGCCAACAGTCAACTGCCAACAGTCAACAGTCAACACTCAACAGTTAACACTCAACAGCCAACAGTCAACACTCAACACTCAACACTCAACAATTCCCATAACACCTATTTTTATTACTTGACAACCCGCAAGCGCACGCTAACCGTTGCAATTCCGCCTTGTCGCATCAAAACTGCTGATATCCAGCGATTCTCTGGCGTGGCCGGGGCTTTACCTACTTTAAAAATACCCCCAGAATTCAGCAACTCTAAGTCTATTTCTGACGGATTAAACAATGTTTTTTCGCTAATCGGTTCATCCAAAACAGTTCCTATTAAAATATCGTCGCCGATTGGTTCTCGAACAATGGCGTCAAAATGGTACTCTTCCCCGACTTTCACTTGTTCGGGAAAACTCACTTGAATTGTGGGAGGATTTTTACCAGAAGTCAGCTCAGTTTGTTCTGCTAAAATCTCTTGCTTAACTATTTTTTCACCTTCAAAACGCTGCTGAGAACGGATGGTAGCTTTGAGATTTAAGTCGATTCCATCTTTTTTATGAGTGCCGGTAATTGTAGTTACGGTTTCGGCGATAATGGCGTTACCTTCGGTTTTCCAAGATTTGAGATCGGTGCGGTAATTTAAACTCGGATATCGATCCCAGAGTTGGGTGAGGGCTTTTTCCATGATGCGGCTGTTTAAGCCGTCAGAATGGGTGAAATTTTCGCTGTAAAATGCCATGACTGCTTTGACATCGCGTCGGTTGGCTGCTGCGTCAATTTCTGTTAGCAGTTTGGTGAGGGGGGCGGGCGCATTGGCTGGGGTTTGGACGATCGCCCTGGGAGTAGCCCCCATCGGCGCGATCGCCGCTACAGCAGTCGGATGCAGCACGCCAGCACTTACCGCTGTTAAACATAACAACATTTGAGCGATCGACAGCCCGCAGTTAAAGCCAAAAACGATCGGGCGTTGGCGCAGCCCGCCCCTACGGGGGCTGCGCCAACGAAGAGGATCGGCTTTTTCGTCCCGACGGCTGCAAAAATACTGAGATACACTTGGCACTAAATTCAACAAATTACGCATTAGATGATACTTTGGTTATTTGTCAGGGGTCGCGGCACGGGCAATTGTTCGCCTGCAACGAAAACTGACAACGGAAGGAGGGACATGGCACAATCTAATTTTAGATGGCTGATTGAAAATTGGCTGAAACTGCCGGAATAATAAGCATAATAATCTAAAACCTCTAATCTAAAATCGATCGACCTGTGGAACTTGTAAAAGAGACAAATACCTTGACAAAAGCCCCCCTGCGGTTGTTGGTTGCAGCTAGCGGTACCGGAGGACATTTATTTCCAGCGATCGCCACCGCCGCCGAGTTGGCCGACTGTCACATTGAATGGCTGGGAGTCCCAGACCGCATGGAAACGCAGTTAGTTTCATCGCTTTATCCCCTCCACACGATCGCAGTCGAAGGCTTTCAGCAGCGATTTGGACTCGGTACAGCGCGTATTTTGGGCGGATTGCTCGGCTCGATCCTTAAGGTGCGAAAGTTGCTCAAAGAAGGAAATTTTCAGGGAGTGTTTACTACCGGCGGTTACATCGCAGCACCTGCAATTTTGGCGGCTCGCTCTTTGGGTTTGCCGGTGATTCTCCACGAATCTAATGCAATTCCCGGAAAGGTGACGCGGTGGTTTAGTCCTTTTTGCACTGCTGTGGCGATCGGATTTGCAGCAGCAGCCAAACATTTACCCCGCGCGAAAACCGTGGTTGCTGGTACGCCGGTGCGATCGCAATTCCTCACGCCGCAACCTCTAAAGTTACCAATTCCTGACAGCGTACCTGTAATTTTAGTCATGGGCGGCTCTCAAGGTGCTGTCGCAGTCAATCAGTTAGTGCGCGAGTGTGCTCCGGCTTGGTTTGAGGCTGGTGCTTGGGTAGTTCACCTCACCGGAAATAATGACCCGGATGCTGAGAGTTTGAAGCACGAGCAATATTTGTCAATGCCATTTTACGACAATGTGGCGAGTTTGTTGCAACGAGCAAATATCGCAATTAGTCGATCGGGCGCTAGTGCTCTGACAGAATTAGCTGTTACTGGAGTACCTTCTATTTTAATTCCTTTTCCTTACGCCGCTGACGACCACCAAAGATTTAATGCCGAAGTATTTGCAGCATCAGGAGCCGCCGCAGTATTCCGTCAAAGCGAACTGACAGCAGAAGTATTGCAAAGCAAAGTGCTGTATCTGTTAAAAGATTCCGAATATTTGGCCAAAATGTCTCAAGCTGCTGCTCACTTAGCGGTGACAGACAGTACGGAACGTTTGGCAAATTTGGTCAGGGAATTGTTGAGTCGGTAGCGCAAATTTGACATCGCTACTAATTTATACCATTTGTCAAAACTTATGGAACAGTATTCGTAGTTCTATAGCATTTATAAAAAAGTTTACTACAACAAAAATGTTAGTTTTATTCACATGATCCCGCGATATAACAGGTGCGTCGCTATTGGATTGTCGCTCTTTTTTGAGGATTCTCGATGGCGACGCACCTTACGGCTTTGATTTAAAAGAAAACCGCAGATGAACGCTTCGGAAGGCAGATAATGTCAAGATAATTTGCGAATTAATGCAATTCAAGTCTTGAGTCCGCGAAGGCGGACTTCGTTTGTATAGTTGCGGTTTCAACCGCCGAGTTTTATGAAATCTTGGTTCTTGTTTCTTGGCGTTGATTTGCCTTAAACTGCTTCTTCACAATTGAGTTGAGTCTTGAAGTATTCCTGAAGCGATTGATGAGTAATTGTACCGCTATTTTGAGCGGCAAGTTTCCAGGGATATTCTTCTTGCGTCATGTTGCGTAACTTCCATGCAGCAAACTGCCCAAACACTGAGTAAACTTCATCAAGCAGGCTCTTAGTTTCTTCGTCATAAATCGAAAAGTCTATATCTTCAGGACATGGAATTGCACCAGCACCATACTTTTTATAGTGACGGTATAAATCAGGAACAACCGGCCCGTGAGTCCATGCTTCTATCGCTTCAGGAAATAGCGGTTCGTCGTACAAAGCTAAATGAAAGCCTTGAGCATAGTAAAGCAATTTCTGAAGTTTGAGATTAGATATCAGATCGCCAGCATCTTCACTTACCTGAGCCAAAAAGTATTTGGCTGCATCATCACAACTCAGCATAACTTACTTAGTTATCATTAAACGGCTTATTTCCATCATACTAGATGCGATCGCCCTAGGCGACATTCAGCTTCACAAAATCAACCACCGACGCTAATCCTTCCTTTGTCTTCAAGTTAGTAAAAACAAAAGGTTTCTCCCCGCGCATCTTTTTAGCATCCCGTTCCATCACTGCCAAATCTGCACCCACAAAAGGCGCGAGGTCTATCTTATTAATCACTAATAAATCTGATTTAGTAATTCCCGGCCCGCCCTTGCGCGGAATTTTATCCCCCGCAGCCACATCAATCACGTAAATTGTCAAATCCACCAACTCCGGGCTAAAAGTTGCCGCCAAATTGTCGCCGCCGCTTTCGACAAAGACTAAATCTAAATCAGTGAATTTGTGTTCTAACTCTTCTATAGCTACCAAGTTGATCGAAGCATCTTCGCGGATAGCTGTGTGGGGACAGCCTCCCGTTTCTACGCCCAAAATGCGATCGCTCTCCAAAGCTTGACTCCGAACCAAAAACTGTGCATCTTCCTGAGTATAGATATCATTAGTAACCACAGCAATCTGGTACTGCTGTCGCAGCGCCTTACACAAAGCATCAAGCAAAGCAGTTTTTCCCGAACCAACCGGGCCAGCAATTCCTACACGAAAAGCACTCATATCGATTTTAGATTTTAGATTTTAGATTTTAGATTTTCTGATTTTTAACTGCGAAACAACCGAGTGTACTGAGTTTCGTGCGCCATGCTAGCCAGTCCCAATCCCCAACTGCAACTAGCAAGATCATCATCTTCTAATCTTAAAACTTCTCGCGCCGTAGAGTTAATTTGAGAATGCAAATCTAACAACAATTGCTGGCCTGCAGTTTGACCCAAAGGAATCAGTTTCACGCCAGCACTAGCCAAATTTGCAGCCCAACTGTACAAATATCCTACCACGGCCGCTTCCTCTTCAATCTGCCAACAAGCCGCCGCTATCCCAAAGCCGATCGCAAAATTGCACGGATTGCCCCCAACTTCCACCAAATCTTTGACAATAGTTGTTAAATCAGAAACAACGGGCGATTCCCTGCGGGATAGCTTCGCTTCACGCAAATCCAGCAACAACCGCGTCAAAGTCCGTCCCATCTGCCAACTTTGCAAGCGCAACTCTTCACTTTCCTTAGCAGCAGTCGCCCAAGCATTCCAGTAACTCAAAGCCCTCAAATCCCCAATTTTTGCCGCCCTCAAAGCCCGTATCGCCACAGCAGCTTCTACTCGCACCGCCCCAAATTTCAGGGAATTATCCAACCAATTCCTCAAACTAATCTCGCTGTCGATCGCACCGGTTTCTACCAGACTTTCGATTCCCTCAGAATAACTATAAGCTCCCACAGGTGCAAAAGCTAGCTGCAACAAACATAAAAGTTGATTGTTCACTGTTGACTGTTGACTGTTGACTGTTGACTGTTGTTATTTGTTATTTGTTATTTGTTATTTGTTGGTTGTTGTTTGCAATGCCCCATTCCCCATTCCCCATTCCCCATTCCCCATTCCCCATTCCCCATTCCCCATTCCCCATTCCCCATTCCCCATTCCCAATACCTAATGGCTGTGGCCGTAAGCGCCCGTTTCCGGCTGAAACGGTACAATTTCTTCTATAACTTCCAAACCCATTTTTTCGAGCATTCCCTGCAAAACAGAGTCGGGAGAAAGCCTTAAATAATTATCGGTAACTTCTAAAGCTACGTGACGGTTTCCTAAATGATAAGCCGCCCGCAGCAGTAGCAGCTTAGTCGAGGCGCGCGCTGTGATTACCGGTTCGGGTTTTGCACTTACCTGTACCAAACAGCTACCATCTTCCGACTGCAATAAATCTCGATCGCGCAATACCGTACCTCTGGGTAAACTCAGGTGCAGTTTTTCCCCACCTTCTGTCTCGAATTGGTGGCGGCTGCGAGTGCGATCGTCGGCTGTCATCGCTAAAGTAAAGCTGACAGCAGCATCGGGATTTGCAGGCAAATGTTTGGTGAAAGTTAGCATTTTTTTATTTTATTCCTCAATTTAACTCGCTTCACATCTAGTTTTTGAGGAATATCTTTTTTATCTTTAATAACGACTGACAGCGAGTTACAAAATTGTCATCTCTCTGAACCGCTCCCGTCCTTGCATACCATGTTTGGCTCGTTTTGTCAAGCACTTTATTACAGGCGAGATCCCTTTCTTAACTATTTTCGCATAACGCCCAGTAACTCTAACAACAGAACGGGAGAGGAAGAAAGACTCAAACACTCGATTTTATTGATTTCCCGCTTGTTGTAGCCGCAGCAGCTCGGCTTGAATTTGCTGTTTGACTGCCGGATTTGCTTGCTGCAGCAAAGTGAGTTCGTTGAAGCGTCTAACTGTCAAGTTATTGCTTTCAATAATTTTTTTAGCTTGGTCGCAGTAATTCACAGCCACGCCGCGAACACCTCCCGACAGCCTGTTAATTTCCTGAGTTTCGTTGCACACTACTCTGGGTACCGAGCCTCCAGCCATTCCTTTAATTTCCTGATAAGCTTGCACCCGTCTGGGTTCTATTGACAAGACAGCGCGAGCGTAGTTAGTAATTTCGGTGTTGCTAATGGCTTGAGCTTGGGCTGCTGATCCGAAAACGAGGTTTGGGGATTGTCCGTACAAGCCAGGGGCCCATCCGGTAGCCAAAGCTGCTGCAGATATGATGACGGAGAACAGCGATTGCCGTAGCATCGGGTTTAGGCGAAATTTAGAGTTGTTGGTTAAGGTGTTCATGGTCGTCGGTGATTGCTTGCGTGTAAATAAAAATGACACAGCGCTGGGAGGCTCAATATTTGTGAATCATGTGGTGGCTAAAAAGTTCCTGCCGACAAGCGTAACAATCTTTAATTCAAGTAGAAGGATTTGCGCGGTTGCTAGGGCGATCGACTTTTTAGCAAACTCGATCGTTAGATCCATCCTAACATCTCACCAGAAGTTGACAGAGCACAGTATTTAGACGCTCATTTTCATTGCGGTGCGTTTCATAATTCCCTCTACAAATAATTCTCACAGCTCAAATATTAAATAATTCTAAAACTCCTTGACAAATAACTCGTATTTAGGTGCGATCGCCCATCAGACGATTTTAGATTTTAGATTTTAGATTGGGGAATTGGGAATGATATCAATTCCGGTTGCACTCCTCATGACTGTTGACTGTTGACTGTTGACTGTTGACTGCTGACTGCTGACTGTTGACTGTTGACTGCTGTTGACTCGATTTTATTATTCCGATGCAACCGGAAACGATATGACGCACGCGCGAACCTGGTTTGTTATCGTAATCGATATCGATCGCACAGGGTATTACTACCCCAAGACAGAGGCAGCATTCGGGAACTACAGACTAAAATCTTGTTATCAAAACCCGCGCTATCTGTTTTCGGCCATCACCTGCGAACCTTCAATTCGGCCCCGCTTCCTCAAGTTTCGGGCTGGGAAAACTTCTCGGACTTATCGAGAAACCAAGTTTTTCTACCAAAGATTGTTACAGCCACCGGCAAGACTAGAAAAACCCGGAGGGCTGGAATTTTTGTGCCTGAGCCTTCTTGTCATATCGATCGCAAACAGCGAATTTTTGCAAGCATTTTCGCCGCAAGTTAACAATTATTAATTACCGATTTCCCATGAAAGCTCAAAAAGAAATTTGGCGAGTCATCCTCGCAGTAGCTATCAGTACCGTAGGCGTGCTGCACTTTGCAGTACCCGCACCCTTTATCAGAATCATGCCGCCCCAGCTTCCTTACCCGGAAGCATTGGTTTATATCAGCGGTTTTTTCGAGATTTTGGGCGGTATTGGGTTGTTAGTTCCGCCAGTCAGCAGAGCGGCTGCGTGGGGGTTAATTGCCTTGTTTATTGCCGTATTTCCAGCTAATATCAATCAAGCCGTCAACAGCATACCCATAGAAGGGATTCCCGACAACCCATTAGTGTATTGGTTCAGGCTGCCTTTTCAAGCCGTTTTGATTGCTTGGGCCTGGGTTTATACCAAACCAGACGAAGGTAAACCACGGGCTTCTATAATTCCAGATACGACAAAAAACGCCCCATGAAGCAGTTCGACTACCATGCGGATTTTAAGAACATCGACTTTCGACAGCACCCAGAACTTTATTGCGTGGGGAAAGGAGAACAAGGAGTGCTGTTGGTGGAACCCTACAAAGGAGAAATTCTGCCTTTCTGGAGATTTAAGACTCCTGAAATTGCCAGGGAGTCCAGCAGCAAAATTTACTCGTTATTTTTAGAGTATCTCGATGGCGAAGATTTTGTGGGAGCGGACATGGCGCGCAAGTTCTTGCAAATGGGGTATACTCGATCGCGCCGCTACGCCAACCACAAAAGCGGTCGAAAATACAAGCAGAACCCTCAAAAAATGGAGTCTGTTGCAGAGCAAACCGCGGCTCGCCAAGATATTTTACCCCTAGATGCAGATCCGGTGAAAGCAGAATCCGCCGCCATTTTTAAAGACAAATGGATGCTGGCCAAAACCAATGAGAAATATCTCCTGCTTTTAGCCAGACACCGGCAGATGTATGAATCTTCTTCCAGCAAGTCTGAGGATTGACATCCTGTCCCGTCGATTATCATAAAAAACGAGGTTCGTAGTGCGGAATGCGAGTCTGCTTGAAGGCTGCAGACTTTCGGGCGCGAACCGTTAACGCCTGCGGTTAATTGAGCAGGCGCGATAGGGCATAAACTTACAAAAACTTACTTATAAATTACCATTTCTCCCCCGGGGCAGCAATGCAGTTGTGCTTGCCTATCTCGGGGGCGAATTGACTTACCAAATCCTACAATTTACTCATCATCTTCTTCTGTTTGCCACTGTCGCAAAAGTTCAAAGGCATTAAAGCCCCTGTATTGCAGGTAGTTCAAGACTTTGCTCTTAGTTTTTGGATCTATTTGATCGATCGCGTCGATCTTGTATTTCCGCATGACTTTGGCTTTTAATTCTGCCAGTTTTTGGGCTTCTGAATCCTGATTTTCGGCAAATTCTTCTTCCCAGACTTGCTCGAATAAATCGCTAGTAATTCCTTTTTGCAGGCACTTGCGCTTGATGGCGGATTTCCCGTATTTGCCCGCAGCACTTGCGATCGAGTTTGCCACCAAGCGAGTGTCAGACTGATAGCCCCGGTCTTGAATTTGCGCGATCGCCTCCAATATTTCCTCATTGCCAAAACCTTTCTCTTGCCCCTTTTTGCGAAGTTCAGAGGCACTGTAGTCTTTGCGAGACAAGAGAAAATAGAAATAGTCAAGACAGCTCATCAGTTAAATCGCATGGTGGCGCGCAAATACTCGTGTAACGAATGCAAATCCAGTAGCCTTAACCTAGGCTGACTGCATCGCGATCGCCTTTATTCTTCTGTATCCTCCTCATCATCTGCCAATTCTACCTCTGGTCTGTCCGCATCGATCTGAATCAAGCGAATGTGCTTGTATCCGAGTTTAATTTCAAACTCGTCTCCTGGCTTTAATCCCATTTCTTGGGTGTAATTTGCCCCGATCACGATCGAGCCATTCTTGTGAACGCTAGCGCGATAACTCGCTTCTCGTCCGCGTCCGTCTGCTTTAGATTTCTCTAGCTCAATGCCCTTAGCAGCTAATACTGCATCGTAAAACTCAGCCAGGTTAATCCGTGTTTCTCCACTCTTGCTGACGGTGAAGTAGCCGCAAAGCTTTGCAAGTTCTCTGCGAGGCAAATCGCTGCCTTTGATTTTTTGAAGCAGACCTTTTCCTGTTAAGGGTGCTGTCGCTGTTTCTGCCATTGACCTTACCTCGGTTATTGGAGTTTACTTATATCAATTACAACACATTAGATTAACTTTGTTTCACTGTCAATACTAAGAATTAAAAAGATCGGATTCTGGATAAATTTCTGCAGCCTCAAAACTGGGGGTACAACTCGTCGATGCTCGAAGGGCGATTTATTTGCTGCTGGCGACTAAAATGGTTGTCTGAACCCTTGGAGCGATCGCAGCAGGAATTATTGTCGCAAATTAAATGCTTTACTTTTTTACAGTAAAGTCTGTTCCCTGCATTCACCAATCCAGCTCCTGTCTGCAGTCAAAGTAAAAAACAAGACAGACATGAATGGAAATACCTAGAGCGCGATCGCTGCAAATCTGCCCAAAGCATTTACCTGCGCGGGGTTAACTTTTACCTCAACAAGGCGAGGTCGCACATATTTTCGATCCCCCTACCAGCTAGCTACTTATAAACCCTGTTTTTCGGGCGGCCAATCCCCTCAAAACCCCAAATACCGAGTCCCAATCTTCTATTAAGGTGTTCGGCATATAACTCGCACAGAAAACAGTCCGACGATGGCAATCCGGTAAAAATTCAAGCAAATTTCACCTGTTCGTTGAACGGGTTTTAGCTAGACAGGCGGGAATCCCCAGCCCATAATCTTTGGGCGAGTGGGATGAGAGCCGCGCTTTTGTGAGGAGCTATCCTCCCTCCGCGATGTTGGGCCCAGCCAACCAGCATTCTTAAAGATGGCGACGAGACGAGCACTCATTGTAATAATTGTGGTAAAATACTCATATCTTCGATCGCAGAATAACAATCTATATCTAGATAAAACAGCTTTGATGTGACAAATGGGGCGGGACCTGTTCCTCACTATAAAACGCCGTAGAGCGAAACGATGAAGGAAGATATTGATATCCTTGACCGAACTCAGATGCCTACAACATACCGCTTGCGGTTGGTGTAGGAGCGTCACCTAAAACCAGACTCCACCGGCGCGGCAGAAACATCGCGCAGCCACCAAGAAGGAAATAAGCTGTTGGGTATTTAAATTGTGTGTGGTGATTGAGGGTCTGATGGGAGAGAATTTTTTGCGATGTCAGGCAAATATACAATTTAAAAGCCACCGCAGGTTCATACCATTTTCGCTCCAGACGGTGACTCTGTTGTTAATTGTTAAGGCTCTGGGTTTGATTGGCGGCACGCCGCACCACGAATGCTCGATCGAGCATTTCGCGACTTATACCAGATTTTGATACCATTTTCACCCAAAGAATGTAGCGGCAGGGCAACTCCCAACCCTGATCTAATAAGTCAATCTTTATTAATAGGACTTACGCACCGGGGGCCAGAAACCGGGTTTTTTGACAAAATTCTTCGCTGCAATCCGCAGTAAGGGTAAAAAACCCAGTTTCTTTGTCGGGAGTGCGTAATATCAAATCCGGTTGATAACAAAAACGGTTCGTAGTGCGGACGACCGTCGGCACTACGAACCTTACTGATTGCGGTAAATTGACCGGACATGATATAAATCCCGATCGCCAATCTCAAATCGCCAATGGCAAATAGTATGGTTTCGATTCACAACCCGATCGAGCGATACAAGTTCTCACCTGCGATCGGGCAATCGATTTTAATTTATCTGTTGAATATAATTTTGCGACAGGGGAGTCCGCATCTCCGGGAGTAACTGTTCCGGTTTCGCGCTGCGGTGCTGCAAGTACCGCAACCCAGCAAAGCCAGCACTCAAAGCAACCGGCAACAAGCAAAGCGTCAGCGCCAGACATTTTTTTAATCCCGGTTTTTTTAACGCTTTCTGAGCCTTTTGAGCGACAAGGTTTGGTGAAATAACCGAAGAATTTGGATCGGAAATAGAGTTGGGTAAATTAGTCGCCGATGGTCGATCGCTCGGGTTCATCCAATCCCTGCGATCTTTTAGTTGCTCAGGACAATATTCCCAGACTTCGCCGTCCTCACTGTCTGACTCATCCGTTTGATAGGCTGGCTGTGGAGGGTTTTGGGCGATCGCCGCCACCGAAGACGGCCTCTTCCATTCTGTGCCAGACGAGGCCGCCGACGGCATTCCAGACGCAATTATTTGCAGCCCGAGACTGGATGCGGTACTTTGGGTTGGAGCGCCGGTCAGATAGCCGTCAAAGTCCGGGTGCTGGTAGAGAATGGGCAAAGCCCAATATAACTGGTGAGAACCGTAGGTAGAAATTAGTCCCGCCCTGGCCCGACTCAGGCTGAGATCGACTGGATAGCCTTGATTGAGATTCCGGTAAAACAGCCGCGTCAGAGTTAGGGCTACTTCGTCGGGGATGCTTTCTGCCATTGCTAGCACCGCAGGAATGCCTCGCTTGACTAAAGCTTCGGTTAAGTTGCGTTCCGGGCTGTCGTCTGTAATGCCTGATGGGCCGCCGTAGGCACCGCGGCAGGAGTTGAACACAGCCATCTGAATGCCGTTGTTGACCAGCAATCCCGCTAAGTCGTCGCCGCTCAAGGTTTCGGTTAAGCCGGTGCGGCTGCTGACTAGGTAGAGTTCGCCACCTCTAGAACCGGGGTTGCTGTGGCCTGCGTAGTGCAGGACTTGGTAATGTCCTTGTTCTAGGGCTTGGGTAAGCTGTTCTCGATCGGGCTGTTCGAGAATAGTCAGTTGAATTTCCGGGGAATGGAAGCCGTTTTTGAGGGGGTTAGCGCTGCGGTTTTGCAGTTCTTGTTGCAGCTGCAGCACTTCTCGCGAAAGCTGCAAGTTGTCTCGATCGCTGGGAGAGGCGATCGCCATTAAAATTTTTAGCGGCCCGCCACTTGGCAGTATCCGGGTTTGTTTGAATAAACTTGTACCTGGTTGGTAGCGAGAAAACACCAAGTCGGTGCCGGTTGCCAAAGGGCGATCGCCCGCGTGCAGAACTTCCCACGGTAGTCGCGGCAAGTCCCTACCTTTGAGCCCGAGCCGCAGTTCCAGCACATCTCGGCGGTGCTGGGCGATGCCTTGAGCGCAAGTCCAACTGTCGCGCAAGTTTCCTTGAAACAGCCCGCTATATAATTGTTGCCCAAGGGTTACTAAAGAAGGCGCTGAGTGTTTTTCCGATCGTGACAGTCCCCGGCCAGTAGCAGTTCCCTGGAGCAAGCCCACCAAAGGGTCGTTCATCAGTTGAGCAGACAGCGCCAGCCATTCGTCGATCGGCCAGCGGACTTGTTGTTCTGCTAAGGGTACACCGGGTGCAACCTTTTCTGTCCGTACTAGATATTCATCGTCCCCAACTGGGGTAACTGAGAGTTTAAATTCCTGGTTCACCGATTTAGCGCCCTCCCGCCTCAATTCTGATTTTGCCTGCGTTTTTGCAGCTAGCAATCGCCACCGACAAACTGATTTTTACTCTTTGAATGAAACTTTCTGATTGCGCTTCCCCCGATCGGGCGAACGCAGAACTCAAATATATTTGTTCAAACACTTTGAGGGTGTAAAACTTGTACTTTAATAACAGTTTATTAGTTTTGATTGCCCTGCGGCTAATTGAAAGCGGAATTTTCTCCAATTTTGCTATCTTTAACATTTTGCACCTCTACCGCAGACCCCTTTACATTCAGTGGGAACTTGAGTTTCTCATTGCTGAGTAAAGTTAAATTGGAGGTACTTTACCAAGCGGATCTCTAGTTCTTATTAAAATTACTTCAGCTCTCACCCACCGGTTTCAGGGAAATATCAAAGGTAAATTTGAGTAAATTTTTCGGGGAGGCGATCGCCCGATCGCTACTCACCGCTTATCCTCTACCACCATCCCCCCATCTGAAATCTAGATTTTGTGTCAATTAATGAATTGGTCGGCTCGGAACCTCATCTGTAAGCCCCGAATCCTCATCTGCAGCGTCGATTTGAGATTGGGCCCTTGAAGATTTGAGATTGAGTTTTGGTTTTGAATCTGCTAGTAAGAGCTTTCTTCTAAAATTTGGAGACTTCCCGACAGAAGTACGCGACACGGTACTTGTTTCTGGGATGTCTCAGGGGCGATCGGCAATCGATAGAGCGACTATCGATAATTTCTAATTGAGGGTTGCTATTTTACCACTTTTATGATATTCTTCTTTATCAAAATGTATTAATGTATTTAGATTTAAATAGAAAAGAGCAAGCTAAAAAATCTTAATTTTCAACAATACAACTCTCATAAAATTATTCCCATAATTTCAAAAAACAATCATTTTGATCGTTGATAAAAAGAAGCCTAGTCAATAGGGTTTGTAGTGCGGACTTAAGTCAACAAGCACATCGAATATTACTGTGCTTAAGCGAGCCAACACGATATTATTTGCGATCGCAATGTCTCTTTGTGCTTGTCAATTTCACTAAAAACAACTCCTGCCTTGATTGCTGTTGGTTGCTGATTTCTCAAATCAGTCTTAAGATAGATAGATTTTTGCTAAGTTGTTTATATTGCAGGAAAAATATTTTTTTTAGTTCGATCGCAGCGGGGCGATCGAGATCGAATTGCCGGACTGAAAATTAAAACAAATATTTGCGACGGCGAATTATTTAAAATTGTAATTAATCATCGGGAACTAAAATTAGAAGCGTACAGTCACTTACATCAAGAATTCAAATCCTTAAGTCAGGGAAGGATTTGTCAGAGCTGGAAGTGTTACAAAAATTCAGCGCACCAGGCTCGATCGCCAGAAAAGCCAGGGGAAAATTTGGGGGTAAAAAAATTTTAGGTAGTTGTCTAGGAGTTGCGATCTGCGAGTTTAAATTAGGCTAAATCACTGTAAAAATACGTAGAAAATCTACCCTTAAGCGCAAGTATACGCAGCTTACTGTAGAAATTACGGAGAACATCAAAAGCAAGCTGAACTTCGGTACAAAACTTGCTGTGTATGTGGTGGCTCAGTTATTTTTGTGGGCGATTGCCGGAGAGAGAACTCGCAGAAACAGCAAAATAACCCCTGGCAGTTTAAATAGCATCTATAACAAAAAGGTGGAAAAGCAGCCACTAGAGCAGACAAAAATATAAAATTATAATTTGTTGTTCTGCTGTCTCCTCCTTGCTGATAAACTGATTCTAAGAATCTCAATCTTTTGGAGACAATATTAACGATGGAAGAAGAAATGTTGTTAGGAAATGTATCGGGAACACTTTTTCCCGATCGCGATCGAACACAAATTTCTGACTTGACAGAAACCAATTTGTTTGCACCGATCGCCCTAGATGACGAAGAACCAGAGTTCGGGCTTTCCGCCAGCGAACTCGATCGACTCACGGCTTTCCGCAGCGCCAGCGCGATCGAGTCTGATAGCGAATTAGCCAAGTTAATTGACGACGCGATCGCCGAAAACACCCCTAGCAACAGTAACAGCCAAGTTCCGAATCAGTCTAACGGCAGATCCGAAACAACTGCTGAGGATGACAGCACAATGGCTGAATTTAACGCTGCTATACCCGAAGAAAGTGCCGGTCGCACAGATGACGCAGAAGATGGCAGCGGCAGCGTTCGCCAGACTCTCGAAGGTACCGATGACGATGACTTAATTGTCGGCACCAGCGCTGACGAGGTGATATTCGGCAAAAAAGGCCGAGACAGAATGAGAGGAAACGGTGGCAAAGATCGGCTTTACGGAGGTAAAGATGACGATGATTGCGACGGCGGCGATGGTGACGATGAAATAAGAGGCGATCGCGGTAACGACATTTGCGACGGCGGCCAAGGTGACGACAAGGTATATGGCGGCAAAGACAACGATACTATTTTGGGCGGCAGCGACCAAGATACTTGTTTTGGCGATGACGGCGATGACTGGGTAAACGGCAACGACGGAAATGATGAGGTTGACGGCGGCGCAGGTAGCGATAGCGTGTACGGCGGCAAAGGCGACGACAAGTGCGACGGCGGCGAAGGCAACGATACCGTCAGGGGCGATCGGGGCAACGACATCGTTAACGGTGGCGAAGGCAACGACATCGTTAACGGTGGCAAAGATAACGACACCGTGATGGGCGGTGCCGGCAGCGACGTTTGCGACGGCGACGACGGCGACGACAGCGTAATGGGCGGCACCGGCAACGACACCGTGATGGGCGGTGCCGGCAATGACGCTTGCGATGGTGGCGACGGCGACGACAGCGTGATGGGCGGCGACGGCGGCGACACCTTAATGGGTGGCGCGGGCAATGACGTTTGCGATGGCGGCGACGGCGACGACAGCGTGATGGGCGGCGACGGCGGCGACACCTTAATGGGTGGCGCGGGCAACGACGTTTGCGATGGCGGCGACGGCGACGACAGCGTTGTCGCTGGCACCGGCGACGACACCTTGATGGGCGGTGCCGGCAACGATACCCTCATGACTGGCGACGGCAATGATATGGCAGACGGTGGCGACGGCGACGACAGCGTTGTCGGCGGCGGCAATGGCAACGACACCTTGATGGGCAATAACGGCAACGATACGATCGTTGGCGGTACTGGCAACCATACCTGTATCGGCGGTGCTGGAAATGACGTTTTTGTCATGAGTAACACCACCAGTCCCGGCAGTTCAGTCATCACTGACTACACAGACGGCAGCGACAGGTTTTTGCTATTTGGCGACTTGATTTTTAGCAGCTTGTCGTTTGTGCAAGTCGGCATCAATACCGAAATTCGGGGCAGCAATAGCTTTGTGCTAGCGCTGTTATTAAATGTCAGCGCTACAATTCTCGATGCTAGCGACTTTTTGGGAGCTAACGGTACTCCTGTAGCTCCAACTCCAACTCCAACTCCAACTCGAATTCCAACTCTCCCGGTAGTTAATGCCCCTCCGCGATCGGAAGCTAATAAGAGTTTGACTGTCGGTTCCGACGGCAACCAAATAACTATTACTTCTGACTTCTTGAAGTTTGTCGATAGCGAAACAAATGCTAGCGGCACAGTCTTTAAGGTAACGCAGTTGCCTGATGCTACAACCGGGCAACTATTCTTTAAGGGAGTAGCCGTAACCCAAGTTGGTTTAAGCTTCACTCAAGCAGACATTAGTCTCGGTTTGTTAACTTTCCAAGCCGCCATAGGTTTTGTCGGTGCCGCTAGTTTTGGTTTTGAAGTTAGCGACGGGAAAAATGTACTCGCCAACCAGACTTTTAGCTTGAAAGTCGAGCAAAATGTCTTTAATTTTGCGGGCAATACAGCGCCTCAAGTTATTGTCGGTTCGGCGACGCTAAATAACAACATCCAAGGCAGCGACGGCAGCGATGACATTACAAGCGGTAGTGGCAATGACAAAATCATCGGCGGCCAAGGCAAGGACAAAATTAAAGGCGGCGATGGCGATAACGATATCGACGGCGGCGATGACGATGACGATATCGAAGTCGGTAAAGGCAAAAACAAAATTAAAGGAGGCTTGGGCAAGGACAAAATTAAAGCCGGCGATGGCGATAACGATATCGACGGTGGCGATGACGATGACGATATCGAAGTCGGTAAAGGCAAAAACAAAATTAAAGGCGGCTCGGGCAACGACAAAATTAAAGGCGGCGATGATGATGACGAGATTGACGGCGGCGTAGGAACCAATACTCTAACTGGGGGTGCTGGAAAGGATCGCTTTATTTATCTGGTTTCCCGCCAAGAGATTCAAACAGTTGTAGAAGCTGACTTAATTACTGACTTTAATGTCGATGACGATGTTTTAGAGCTTTCTACAGCAGCTTTTGCTAATCTCAGTGTTTCTAGCTTGACTCGACTGGAAATTACCGCTAATTCTGCTGTTGGCTCGATCGGCAGCGCTAACTTGCTCGACTTTAGTGCGGATATCAGTGTTACCAGCATCGCCACTTTGCAAGCGCGGTTTGCAGCTTTGGGCGGCAACACCGACGCGCCTGTTTTCTGTCAGTTTACAGATGCCGCTACGGGCCGTTCCGTGCTGGTATTTTCTTTTGGGGCGCGCTTTGAAATTGTCACCAGTTTCTCGCTGACATTTAGCCTGCAAATCAGTAACTTTGTCTTCAGCGGCCCGTCGCTAAATGTTCCTGTCGGTACTGCCGGCGCTGACAATGTTAATTTCGGCACTTATCCTGCCGCCGTTAATTTCGATGGTTTAGGAGGCGACGACAACATTGTCGGCAGCAATTTTAACGATACCATCAAGGGCGGCGACGGCAACGATACCATCACCGGCGGCCTCGGTTTGGATGTCTTAAGCGGCGGCAGCGGTGCGGATCTGTTTGTTTACGCGACAACTAAAGAAGGCGGCGATAAAATTACCGACTTTACCTTTGGGGTTGACAAATTCCAGTTTGCTGCCAGCGAATTTGGCAATTTGACTACTACTAACTTTGACGGTGTGACGGGTTCAACTCCTGACATTACTGGCAAAGAATTGGTGATTTTCACCGGCGGCAGTTATGCCTCTTTGGAAGCTGCACAAGCGTCTGCCATCGGCAGTTCAACGAGTGCTGGTTTCTTCGCCTTTACGAATGCGTCGAACGAAACGGTGTTGTATTTTGACTCGAACGGTACGGCAGCGGGCGGTTCTACCTTAATTGCGAATTTGGGTACTGCTACGGGAAGTTTGGGCTCGGCAGACTTTTTGTTTACTGGCTCAATTAGCAATTCCCCAACTGGTACTACTACCAACTCAGGTAGCGTTGCCGATTTAACTGCTGCTGGGAACACTTTCCCCGTAGCCTTTAACAACTTCGGTTCTGGTGCTGGCGGTTACAATTTCAGCACTCCTGTTTTATTTACCGGAGATGCGAGTGCTAACAGCGTCACTGGTACTGAATTTGCTGACATCATCACTGGTGGTGGAGGTGCGGATATTCTGACTGGCGGTTCCGGTGCAGATATCTTTGGTTACAAGGCTCCAGGCGATGGCGCGGATACGATTACTGACTTTACCTTTGGGGTTGATAAATTCCAGTTTGCTGCCAGCGAATTTGGCAATTTGACTACTACTAACTTTGACGGTGTGACGGGTTCAACTCCTGACATTACTGGCAAAGAATTGGTGATTTTCACCGGCGGCAGTTATGCCTCTTTGGAAGCTGCACAAGCGTCTGCCATCGGCAGTTCAACGAGTGCTGGTTTCTTCGCCTTTACGAATGCGTCGAACGAGACTGTGTTGTATTTTGACTCGAACGGCACTTTAGCGGGCGGTTCTACCTTAATTGCGAATTTGGGTACTGCTACGGGAAGTTTGGGCTCGGCAGACTTTTTGTTTACTGGCTCAATTAGCAATTCCCCAACTGGTACTACTACCAACTCAGGTAGCGTTGCTGATTTAACTGCTGCTGGGAACACTTTCCCCGTAGCCTTTAACAACTTCGGTTCTGGTGCTGGCGGTTACAATTTCAGCACTCCTGTTTTATTTACCGGAGATGCGAGTGCTAACAGCGTCACTGGTACTGAATTTGCTGACATCATCACTGGTGGTGGAGGTGCGGATATTCTGACTGGCGGTTCCGGTGCAGATATCTTTGGTTACAAGGCTCCAGGCGATGGCGCGGATACGATTACTGACTTTACCTTTGGGGTTGATAAATTCCAGTTTGCTGCCAGCGAATTTGGCAATTTGACTACTACTAACTTTGACGGTGTGACGGGTTCAACTCCTGACATTACTGGCAAAGAATTGGTGATTTTCACCGGCGGAACTTATGCGACGGTGGAAGCTGCACAAGCGTCTGCTTTGGGCAGTTCTACAAGTGCTGGTTTCTTCGCCTACAGCAATGCGTCGAACGAAACTGTGTTGGTGTTTGACTCGAACGGTACGGTGACGGGCGGTTCGACAATTATTGCGAACTTGGGTACTGCTGCTGGCAATTTGGGAACTGCGGACTTTGTGTTTACAGGGACGATTACCAGTGCTCCGGTTGCAACTTCTCCTAGCTCGTCGGGTAGCGTTGCTGATTTAACTGCTGCTGGGAATACTTTCCCCGTAGCCTTTAACAACTTCGGTTCTGGTGCTGGCGGTTACAATTTCAGCACTCCTGTTTTATTTACCGGAGATGCGAGTGCTAATAACGTCACTGGTACTGAGTTCTCCGATATTTTGAACGGTGGCTCTGGTGCTGATATTTTCGACGGTGGCGCGGGTGATGACAGCATCTCCGGTGGCGCTGGTAATGACAGTCTCTTCGGTGGCGCGGGTAGCGATACTCTCTTCGGCGGCGACGGGAATGATACTTTAACCGGCGGTGCGGGAACAAATGTTCTCAGCGGCGGGCTTGGTGCTGATGTGTTTGTGTTCACCGGAACTACTGCTGGTGGCGGGGATATCATTACCGATTACAGCATTGTTGATGATGTAATTAACATTGACCAGTCTGCTTTTATCGGATTGGGAGCGGTCGCCGGGCCTTTGGGTTCCAGTTTCTACGCTTACAGCAGCACAGTTTCTGTAACTGCGTTAGAAGCAACTTTAACCGGGCCGTCGATCATGGCTATCTACGACAGTTTGTCTGCATCTACTAAGCTGTATTACGATAGCAACGGTTCTACGGTTGGTGGCAACAGTTTGTTTGCTACTGTGAGTGTCGATTTGGGAGTGTCTGGTAATTCTGAATTGTTCTTGTTCTAAAGGGCAAGAATTCCGTTCTGAATATCGGGGATATGCGCGGGGACACAGCATTGCTGTGTCCCAATAAAAGAAGGACACAGCATGGCCGTGTCCTTCTTTTGTTTCTCAACCTATTTTTATTTTGTTTCCAACCGCTGCCGCCAATTGCTGCTAATAATATCTATCACCGTGACTACAACTAACAGCACTAACATCATTGTTGTTGCTTTATTGTACTCAAAAGACCTGATATAATTGACTAATTCAAAACCAATTCCGCCAGCGCCCACTACTCCCAACACCGAAGCGGCCCGAATGTTGTACTCGAACATCCACAGCGTGTAACCGAGGGCTAGCGGCAATACCTGCGGGAAAATTCCGTATTGCGCTACTTGCAGCCAAGATGCACCGACTACTTCTAACGATTCGACCGATCGCGCTTCCACAGATTCGATCGCCTCCTGATAAAATTTAGCAAGATAGCCGATCGTATAAATTGCCAGCGCTAAAGTACCGGCCGGCGCGCCCAAACCAGTCGCCGATACAAACAGCAATCCCAGCACAATTGAAGGCACTGAACGCACGGCATTTTGCAATAAATTAGCCAACCAACGCAACCACTTTGGTGCTATGTTGCGGGCGCTACAAATCGCAATTGGGATGGACAAAATTGCTCCGAATGTCGTTCCCCACAATGACATTTGAACTGTTTCGATTAAAGCTTTAATTGCTACGTCAATTATTTCGAGATTTGGCGGCCACAAGCGCGAAATAAAATCAGTCATGTAAGGCCAACTGTTGGTCAGGGTTTCTGCATCAATTTCTAGTCCCCGCAGCGCCCAACCGTAAAGTACAATTAAGCCTGCTGCAATACCGAGATTTTTGAGCCAGCCGTAATTTTTAGATAAATTATATGAGTTTTTTTCGGTCATTTGCGTTGATTTTTAGATTTTTATTTAAATGAACCGCGAAGACGCTAAGGGCGCGAAGGAAGAGAAGAGAAGGGTTCACGCTTCTACTTTGGGAGGTGTTAATTTGCTGAATTTGTCGGAGAGGTTGTGGCATTTGCCATCATAGACTATTTGACCGGCATCGAGGACGATCGCCCGATCGGCATAGGTGCTGGCCATTCCTAAATCGTGCAATACTACAACTACGGTCATTCCTTGTTTTTGGTGCAGTTGGGCGAGGATTTCCATGACTTGTTGGGCGGCGATTACGTCTAATCCGCTGGTGGGTTCGTCGGCGAGTAAAATCTGGGGGGATTGGATTAAGGCGCGGGCGATGGCGACTCTTTGCTGTTGTCCGCCGCTGAGCAGTCCGGTTTTTTGATATGCTAGGTCTTTGAGTCCGAAGTCTGCTAGTAAGTCAAATGCTCGATCGCGCTGCTGTTTCGGAAAACCCCACAAAGTCTCCCAAGTATTTAAGCTTCCCAAGCAACCACAAAGCACATTGTCGATCGCGGGTGACTGTTTTACCAACCCGCCACCTTGAAAAATTAAGCCAATATCGCGCCGAATTCGTCTCAGAGTGCGCGGAGTTATGATTGTATCGTTAATCCGAATTTCTCCTGTTTTTACGGGGACTAATCCGACAAATGAACGGAGAAGTGTAGATTTTCCAGCACCGTTTAAACCGAGAAGCGCTACAAATTCGCCTTGTTTTATTTGGCAATCAATTCCGTTCAAAATCGGGCGGTTTAGCGCGGTTGAATAAGCTGTTTTTAATTGGCTGCATTCTATAGTCATAAGAAGAAGTTCGGCAACGGATTATGTAACGGATGTAACGGATGTAACGGATGTAAGTCCGACGGAAGAAGGAAGAAGTCATTAGTCATTAGTTATTAGTCATTAGTGCTGTCGCCTCCGAGTTTTCCGTACAACGTGATCGGGAAGAAGGAAGAAGGAAGAAAAAAAATTAGCTATTTATATTAATTTTTAATTGGGCGTGTTAATTTGGTCACTATTTGTCGATCGACTTTGCCATTAATATATAGCCTTTCTCAAAAAAGTGAGGTATGCCGAATGCCCTATTCCCTATGCCGAATGCCGAATGCCCTATGCCCTATGCCCTATGCCTTATATGAGAGCACAGAAAGGCTATACTGTCTCCTCGATGGGTAACAATAAAATCGGTTCGTAGTGAGGACTTCAGTCCTTCTTTTTTTGCGAACTGAAGCCTTCACTGCGAACCTTTACTCTCGCTACGAACCTTGATTTTATGGTTCGAGTTTGGCGCGCACCAAAGCTTGGCGCAAGGTTGCTAAATGGCGCGCGTGATCGACTTTTACCAATTTCTGAGAGTTGTACAAACTGCGGAACAATTGATTGTTTGCTGGTTCGTTCATTTTCATGAAAGCATTAATCAGTTTTTCGCGCATCGGTGCAGGAACGCGATCGTCAATCACAATTCCGTGGGCTGGCACTCCGGGAACTTGTTGCAAAACTCGCAATTTCTTGCCTTCTTCCGCTGTAATCCAAGGCGGTAGCAAAGCATATTCCGAGACAACTCCGACATCTGCTTGACCTCTTAAAACAGATTGCAAAGCGCTGCTGTAGCCGTCACCATAGGTGACATTTCCGAAAAAGCTCTCCAGTCTATCCGGCCCTGAAACTAATCCTTGACCCACTAATTCTGAGATTGGGAAAATGAATCCCGAACCGGAAGTTCGAGAGGTGAAAGCCATTTTTTTGCCTTTCAATTGTTCGAGGGTTTGCTTTGCTGAACCTTTCGGGCGCAGGGGACTGTCTTGGCGCACTACGAACACTGAATCGTAGGTATTTCCGCCGGAATAATCGCTGCGAACTTCTGCTAAATACATCCGCGCTTTGGCTAATTGTTCTGCTTTTAATGCCGCGCGCCCTGCTACAAATGCCACGTCGGCTCTGTTGGCCCTCAATGCTTCTACGGCGGCGGTTTCGTCGCCGATGACTGCATCGACTGGCATTCCGATTTCTTTGGAAAGTATTTGCGCTACTTGATTGGCTTTATTTTGCAAGTCCGTAGCATCTCTGCGGTTGGCAAATACGATTCTAATGCGATTTATCGGAGCTTGTGCTCTTAAATCTCGTTGGCGAAGCCCTCGAAGAGGATCGCCCTGCTGCGTTTTTTGGGCGATCGCCTTTTGCCCCATTCCCACTACATTCGCCGTTAAACCCCCTAACAGCAACAATCCGGCGCTAACGCTTGCTAACGCTTTAAACTTTACATTCATTAATTACTCTCCTACTTAGTTGTTGCTATGTGATAACTTATGGCAATAATTTTGATTTTATTTTACAGTTCTTTTGGTAATTAGTTGCAATAGTTAAGTAATAAATATTTCTGATATGTCTTATCATTAAAAGTGATACTACTCTGACTCGATCTATGGTAATGTTCGCCCCAAGCACCAGACGCAGCAAAATATGACACCCAAGCTTGCCGATAAAAATCCCTTTCCAGTCTGTTTTGCCGATGTGGAAGCGGCGGCGAAGCGCTTGCAGGGCAAAGCTTTCAAGACTCCGGTGCTGACTTCGGAGACCCTGAACAAACAAACTAATTCTCAAGTATTTTTCAAGTGCGAAAACTTTCAGCGGACGGGTTCGTTTAAATTTCGCGGTGCTTGCAATGCTTTGATGCAGCTATCTGAAGCCGAAAAACAGCGGGGAGTTGTGACTTTTTCTTCGGGAAATCACGCGCAGGCGATCGCCCTTGCCGCACGGTTGCTCGCAATTCCTGCTACTGTGGTGATGCCTGCAGATGCGCCCAAAGTCAAGCAAGAGGCGACTCGCAGCTACGGTGCCGAGATTATTTTGTACGATCGAACTCAAGTTTCCCGCGAAGAGCTCGCTGCTCAAATTGCCGGGGAAAGAAACTTGATAATTATTCCTCCCTATGATGACGCGCGGGTGATTGCAGGACAAGGTACGGCGGCGCTGGAATTAATCGCAGAAGTTGGAGAGTTGGATTTGCTTTTGGTTTGCTGTGGCGGCGGGGGTTTGCTGTCGGGATGTGCGATCGCAGCCAAAACTTGCTCTCCCCAGTGTAAAGTGATCGGGGTAGAACCCGATCGAGCAGATGATGCAGCGCGATCGTTCCGCACAAAAATCCTGCAAACTGTTAGCAACCCAGATACTATTGCTGACGGCGCGCGCACGCCATCTTTAGGGAAATTGACTTTTCCTTTAGTGCTGCATTATGTGGACGACATGGCAACAGTTTCGGAGGCGGAAATTCGCAAAGCAATGTTTTTCATGTGGGAGCGAATGAAGATAGTTGTCGAGCCGACTGGAGCCTTAGCGGCGGCGGCTTTGCTTTCGGGAGTTGTGACAACTGAAAACATGAAAGTTGGCGCGATTGTCAGCGGGGGAAATGTAGATTTGCGGCAAGCTTGCCAGCTTTTTTATGATAGTTAATTTTACCAGCTTTTTACTCAAAAATTCGTCATACTTTTCAACCAATTTATAATTAATTTCCACAACAAAAACAGTTCCCAGTGCGGAGTATAGTCCGCTCATATCGTTTCATCATATCAATTCCGGTAACACTCATACATGATGTTAACAGTCAACAGTCAACAGCCAACAGTTAACAGCAAACAGCAAACAGTCAACAGTCAACAGTTAACAGTGAATTTACTATTCCGATGAAGAGAGGATTTGATATCAGATAGCAATAGTAAAATTCCTCTTACATGAAAATAAAAATCACGATTTATCTTTAATCCATTGAGCGCGGACTTTAGCTTTGCGACTGGTTTAAACCTCCGGCGGACTTTCGGGTTGGTGTCACAGATTAGGAAAATATCAAATATTAGTATTGACAAATTTAACTAAAATCAAGAGTTTTCTGATAAAATGCTCCCACAGCAAACTTTAATATCACACCACAATGTCTTCAGAAACAAACTCAGCGGCTCAATCTACAACCGGTGCAGATGCGATCGATGTTGCGATCGCTTCAGGAATCGACTTTGACGGCACTCCGATTCCGAAAGCAAAATTAGATCTGTACGAGCAAGTAATGGGATTAGAAGCCGGGAGACAGCGCAGTGGCGTGTCAAACACCATGCGATCGCGCATTGTCCGCATTGGAGTAAAACACCTGCCTCAAGCAGAACTCGATCAAATGCTGATAGCAGCCGACTTTGCACCGCTAAAAGACAAAGAAGTTGCGTTTTATTACGGCGGAAAGTAAAAATTAGAGAATGTAGAAAGCCGAGATTTAAGATACCAAAGAAACCGGGTTTTTTCCATAAAGTCAACGCATTAATGCCAGATTTACCACAAAAACCCGGTTTCTGCCTCAATCAGAAATTGCTCTAGCAGAGATATTTCAATAAGATGAAAGTATAACTGCAATGATGGCTAGCACGAGGGCGATCGTTTGGGGAATTGTAATTGCTTCTTTTAGGAAGAAATATGATAAAAATACTGTAACAACTGGATACAGAGATGTAATGCTGACGGTGCTAACAACTGGGCCACTTTCAATGGCTTTCAGAAATAGTAAAGATGCTACTGTTCCGCAAACACCTACTAATAAAGCAAATACGATTCCTGCACTATTTCCCTGAAAACTCAAGTTTTTACTGCTGAAAATAATTAAGGCTGTAGTGACAATAGCGCCGATTGCTTCATAAATAAAAGCTGTTTTGTAGTCAATAGATTGTGTCGCTAATTTGCTAAAAAATCCCCAAAGACCGTATAATAAAGAACAAGTCAGTGCAAAAATTAACCAATTGGGTATTTGAGCCATTGTTTCAATAATTAAATTGGATTATTTGCTACCTGTTGCATTCTATTTTCGATAGCGAATGCAGTTGATGAGTTTTGGAACGCAGCCACCTGCACGGTTTTTAAATCTCCGGTTTTAAACCTCGTTCCATCAGCGATAAAACAGCTTGTTCGGCAGTGATTTCACCGTTCAGCAAGCGGTAAACTTGACGAGAAACGGGGACTTCTATCTCGCGCCGCACCGCCAAATCAATTAAAACATTAGTAGTATTAACACCCTCAGCAGTGCTCTGCAATTCCTGCAAAATATTCTCTAAAGACTTACCTTGAGACAATCCGAAGCCAACCCGATAATTGCGCGACAAAGAACTATTGCAAGTAGCGAGTAAATCTCCCAAACCAGACAAACCGTAAAAAGTTTCGGCGCGAGCTCCCAAACGAACTCCCACCCGAATCATTTCCGGCAAAGCGCGAGTCAGTAAAGCAGATTTAGCATTAGTTCCTAATTGTAAACCATCGCAAACACCAGCGGCGATCGCAAAAACATTCTTCAGCGTTCCACCTAACTCAGTCCCCAGGGGATCTTGATTGACATAAACGCGAAAAATATCCGAACTGTAAATATTTTGTACTTGCTTCGCCGCCGCTAAATCTACACTCGCCGCCACCGTTGCAGCCGGTAATCCCTGCTGAATTTCTTCGGAAAGATTGGGCCCGGAAAGTACGACTATGGGATTGTTAGGAAAAGCATTTTGCCAAATTTGAGACGGAGTGCGCGTCGTGGCGGGGTCTAAACCTTTGGTGACAGTAACTATAATTGTACTCGGATTTAAGTTTAAGGCAAGCAGGCGATCGACTGTTTCCCCAACTCCTTTCATCGAAACTGCCGAAATCACAACATCGGCGCCAGTTATCACTGATTCTAGACTAACAGAAGTGCGGCGCGACCACAAATTAACGCGATCGCCATTTTTGCTTCCGAGATTTGCCAGTGCTGAACCCCATACACCCCCGCCTAATATTGTCAAATTTACCATAAAATTTATTGATAAGGAAGAAGGAAGTTCGGCAGCGGATTATGTAACGGATGTAACGGATGTAACGGATGTAAGTCCGATGTCCGTCGGAAGATGGAAGAAGGAAGATGGAAGAAGGAAGATGGAAGAAGGAAGAAGGAAGAAGGAAGATGGAAGAAGGAAGATGGAATACCCAATAAGCTTTTTCGCAAGCCGTATTTTAGGTTTAACTTGGTAGATTTACTTATTTAGATCGACGAAATGCAGGTGCACGCAGATCGACTATACATAATTTAGCATTCATCCGCGTTAGTCGGCGTTATTCTGCGGTGAAAAACTTACAGAATAATCTTCTCTCTTCCTTCTTCCTGATGACGTTGGACGGAAAGCTCTGGGAGGACAGCACTAATGACTAATGACTAATGACTAATGACTAATGACTAATGACTAATGACTAATGACTAATGACTAATGACTAATG
>NZ_JAUBTX010000032.1:0-48925 GCF_036705185.1 Microcoleus sp. B4-D4
CTGGTGGCTGCGGGCTTTTTCATTCGTTTATTTTACCAGATGCCGCCACTGAAGTTTTTTTGACCTGAATCCTTACCAAATAACAAATAACCAATAACTAATAACTAATAACTACTGACTTCTTCAAATTAGCCGGGAGATTTATTTAAAATCCACTTTAACCATTGCATGAACGATCGCCAAACGCTCAATTTGCCGACACCCGGAACTCTGTCAACCGCGAGACTTTCAACAGAACGCAGGGCGGCGTATTGCAAGCCCAAAAAGCTGTCCACAGGCGCGTAAGCCCCGCCCAAAGTAATCGCGCCCGCTGCGTACACTCGCCCTTCTCCGTGGGTGGGGGAAGTGTTACGCAATTCGGGGACTTCAAAATTTTTGTGCACACTCAGCCGCCCCAAATTGTTGAGGGGAAGATTGTATTGAACTACCAAATCGTTTAACAGGGGACTGGTTTTTACTTTAGCGTCCAAACCCGTAGCATCAATAATAAAATCAGCTTCTAACTTAATTTGCCCCTTGAGTTCTTTTTCCTGAATGTACGTCACGGTGCGGTTTTGAATGTCGCGCTCGACTCGCTCGACTTCGCCGAAGGTAATTTGATACCATCCTTGACTTAAACCTTCTTTGACTATCCGCCGCCAGTCGCTGCGGTTGGCTGTAGTGGTGCCGCCCCAGTCTGCGAGCAACTGCGGGCGAAATTCGGGGGCGGCTTTTTCTAAAAGTACGCGGAGTTCCCCGCCCCAGCAAGCTTTCGGCCAGTTGAAAGGTTGAAATTCGTAGTGATTTTCGACGCTGCGCTGAGCGAGGTTAAATTTGTTGCCTTGGGGTTTGGCCGATCGCATCAAATGCAATACTTGAATGTTGCGGTTGCGCTGTCTGGCTTCGTAAATTCGCTGCACAACGCGAGAAGCTACAATCCCCCGGCCTCTAATTAACACGCTGCCGCCCTTAGCCTCCAATTTTTGGTAAACGCTGTCGTGGTTTTCATAGGCGTTGACAACCGACTCAAAATCCTGGGTTTGTTCGCGGTATTCCTGCAAGTCTGGCAAAAATTGAATCGCGGGATAGCCGGTGGCTAAGTGTACGTATTTGGCGATTAAAAAAGCATGATCTCGTTGGTTGGCATTCGATCGAGAATAAGCGATCGCGTACCTGCCGTCATCTGTTTTGCGAATGGCCCGCACTCTCCCGTAGCGAAACATCTGACTCCACCCAATTCGCAGAGTTTCCCTGTCAATCGCATCAAACACATTTCCGGCCCGAGGCGTATAAGTTTCGGCAAAAGTCGGTTCGGCAAACACCCGCCACATCAACTTCAGCGACATCCCCAAACGCCCTTTGAGCAATTCCTGCCAAGCTTCCCGCAAAGCATAGGGAGGCCAGCCCCAAATGTTGTCTGGGCAAGCGTCAGAATTCGATCGCAGCCTTTCCTGCAGCGGAATTTGAGAATTTAGGCATAACCGGCGGTAGCGAGCGTAAGGCTGCTCTTCCATGCCCAAAACCGCAATTCGATCGACTTTCACGCCGCAAATTCTCAGCAAATCCACCCAAATAAAGCTGCCCAAGCCGCCCCCAAGGGCGGCCCAATCAACTTCGACTAGAGGGAGTCCCATCGATTGGAGCGATCGCACGGTTATTTGATTCGCCTGCAAAAATGCGATCGGCGGAAATTCTCCGCTACTAGCTGTTTGAGGATGTGGCGAAACCATTGGCGGCGCGATCGACGGGTCTGGCCCATTGGTCTGCGGGTTAAAGAAAATGTGAGAATTGACAGAGTGGATTTCTGCGGAATTCACAGCAAAGGAAATGCCGATCGCGTAGGGCCCGATTTGCAGCATATCCCCGTTGGCCAGCACGCACCGGTTTTGGCGGGTACCGTTGACAAAAGTACCGTTGCGGCTGCCGGTGTCAGTAATTACGATACTGTCGCCTTCGGTAGCAATCACTCCGTGAAAGCGAGAAATTTGACTGCTGCTGAGGGCAATTCGAGAAACTCGTTTCCCGTTGATTGTGGCGGGCATAGCTTCAAAAATTCGTCCCAAGGCGATCGGCAAGTCGAGTATCGGAGAGTGACAATCCCCGGTAGTTGTGTCTTTCCAAGTCAGTCGCAGGCGCAAGGGTTGAGGATTCATTATGATGATTTTTTAAACATTAGCCGTCGGCTTTGAGCTTTCTTTGACCAAAGATTTTTGAATTTGAGGGTTATGGTTTGATATCAAATCCTCTCTTCATCGGAATAGTAAATTCACTCTTGACTGTTGACTGTTGACTGTTAACCGTTAACAGTTAACATCATGTATGAGTGCAACCGGAATTGATTTGAGATGAGAGCTGATATCACAAACTTTAGTATTTTTAGGCGCACGGGGAGTTAGAAACTACGCAGTTCGGTAGACTTATGCAGGAATTACGCATTAAAACCAAAGAAACCTGGTTTTTTGCCCTTACTCTGGGTGAAAACGCGCTTTTTGGTAAAAAAAAACCGGTTTATGACCCCCCGTCCGTCTAGAAATATTCTGGTTGCTGGGCCCGACATTTCCCTAGAAACCGGGTTTATACCATTTATAAAAAATGTTGCAACAATAAAATTGTTGGACGCAGTGAAACGGAGGGTTGTTTAGTTCACCCAATGTATTAAGGTGCGTCGCTATTAGATTGTCACTTTTTTTTAGAGATTGTCGATGTATCCACATCCTACATATACTGTTGCATTAATTTGGAAAATTGGTATGAGTAAGGTAAATGCGCGGATATATTTAAGTGTGGGCGGCTTCGGTTCACTTTACCCGCGAGATTTTGAAGGGAAAATGAGCTGGGGGAAACGCTAGGATTTTAGCGAGAGCATCTGGGACATGGCAAAAAGGATGTTTTTTTGAGAGCGATCGCACCTCAAATGCAAAGCACAGATGTACCAGATCCTAGCATCGGCGATCGCCCTAGCTCTGTCTCAAATCAAAAATTAAAAATCTAGCTACAATCAAAAATCAAAAATCAAAAGCCATTAAGGAGAAAGCACCACACTCATCGCCGCCGCCAGAGAAGTACCGCACCACGGACACCCCGCACTCAACTGCGCGTAAGGCGAAACGCGGCTGCACTTGGGACACTGCAAACCATATTTTGAAGGCCCTGTCGGCGGGGAAGAAGTTGGAACCGCCGGGCCGAGTAAAACTGTCTGCGGCGCGGCTACTTGTACCGCAGGCGCAGACACCACATCGATTTGCACTTGGCCTAAATGGATCCGGCTGTCGGATCTCAATGTTGCTTCGCCGGAGGCGAGAATTTTTCCGTCTACCAGCGGGGGATTGGTGGGGCGCAAATTCCGCACTGCATATTCTTGCAATTCTCGATCAAAAAATATTTCGATGTGGAGTCCCGATACGCTGCGATCGTCCAATACTAGATCGCATTTTGCCCGATCGCGCCCCAGTCTTACGGTTCCCGGATTTTTGCTCGGCTGTCCGTGTTGAATCGTGTGAGTTTGACGCACCCCAGCCTCTGTCCATGTTAAAGTTAGCTGGTTTATCATGGTTCTATTGTTTCCTGAACATATAAAATATTTTACTTAATTTCTATCAAGACTTCTGCTCGTTTTTGGGTTCGCGCGATCGGGCATAAAAGCCAGGTTTCTACGACGAGTTTTGGGTTTGGTAATCAGAATGTCTGCAAAGAAACCGGGTTTCTGACGTCATATCGTTTCCGGTAGCATCGTCAGGTGATTTAACCGGCGCTAGGGCGCAGAGAACACAGAGGAAGACAAGAGAGAGATGAATACAGAACTATGAAGCGCGGATTTGATCTGACTCGATTTTATAATTCCGATGCTACCGGATTTGATATCACAAGGGCGATCGCCCAATGTATACCTCTGATATCATTTTCGGCAGATTAACCGCAATTAGTAAGGTTCGTAGTACGGTTTTTATTATGGTAATCGATCGGACTTGATGTGAAAAAATATTTTGTTAACTTCAACAAAAAAGCCCCTACTTTGGGGCTTTTCGTATTCCTATCGGCTTTGTTTGAGAAACCGAATCGCGCAGTTTGCCAGCTTTTTTTTTCTGAAAAATTCTGCACCAGACTTGCGCTTTGTTATTGATTTGCCGGCGATTGCTTGCTAATCACTAATGGCTGCGGGGTTTTTGCAGTTGTCAAGCGAGGCGCTGTTTGCGATTTTTTGATGTGGCGATCAAACTCGCTGATTGCGGGAATTCGATCGCCCTACTTCCTCAAACGCGAGCGTTTGCTCGTTTTGTTGCAGGCAAAGGTTTAAGAGAATTAACTTTCGCTCTTGCGGCTTTTCTTACCACCTTCTCTACCAATTTGAGCCATGTGTTCCCGATTTCTACTGACAGCTTCACCACCTTTTTGACCAGCTTGTCTGGCTTCTTCCGAAGTAAATTCGTGGGCTGTTCCTTTCGCGTGTGCAGCTTTTCCGCCTTTGCTAGCAATTGCGCGCTGTTTTTCGGCATCCATAGAAGCGAATCCGCGTTTGCTTTTCTCAGCCATGACTGTCTCCTTGTGTTTTTTCTGATTTTTTAGCTAGATCGCGCCTTCGCCTCCCACTGTAATTGGTATTTCCAGTCAGTGGTGAGATATCAGACGGTAAATTATCAAACACCATCGCGCGAATTTAAACTGTTGGTTTAAGTCGCAGAATGACTGTTTTGTAATTTACAAATGTGAACTAAAAATAGTTCACGCCCGGGCACTGTAATTAGAGCCGCCCATGTTTAAGCAGTTTACCGTCTTTCAATCATTCTATAAATTCCTCAACTTTTATACCTCTTTCTCAGGTATAGTCATTCTTTAGTTCGCTAGAAGGATGGAACCGAAAGCCTATTGGCGGTAAACTCAGAGGATTTTTCGACAAGGGGGCGACACTTCAAAAATTTCAAGTCTAAAGACGGATACTTTTTTTGTCTTTTTACTTTTCTTTTTTTATGTTCCCACCCAAAAATCGATACTTGCTTTCCGACTTCACCCCGGTCGAGATCGAAATTTTAGACAAGAGTTCAATCTCCGGTGATTCACGGCGCTGCAAGTCAAATCCCCAATCGAAAATGCTAGAAATGCGAAAATTCACCTAGTCCTTCCGGGCTTGTCAGTTATTCCGCTGTTAGTCGATCGGCCGATCGAGTTGTTTCAGGCAAGCGATATCTTGGGGTGCAGCGCAGGACGTACTCGATCGCACTTATCAAGTTTATTCTGTGACCGATCGATACATAAATCGGTTTTACCCCTGTTTGCGTCCTCAGCGCTGCCCCTACGATCGATCCATCCTCCAGCAAGGGCTGCCAACTGCCCCGTTCGAGTCCTACTTCTGAATGTTCTCCAATAAATCGAGTTTTGGCAACTCCGATCGTCCCAATTCCTGTCAAAACTCCCAAATGGCAGGCAAGACCGAACCTGCGGGGGTGAGCGAGTCCTTGACCATCGCACAATATCAAATCTGGTTTCAAACTGATATTTTCTAAAGCGTCCAGCACTGCAGGCACTTCTCGAAAAGACAGGAAACCGGGAATGTAAGGAAAAGCTGTAGGACTGCGAACCACAGACTGCTGCTGCAATTGCAAGTCGGGAAAGCTCAGAACTGTGACAGCCGCCAGCGATACGCTGTCTGCACTGTTGTAGCCGACATCTACGCCTGCGACATACCGAACTGTCTCAAGTTGATTTTCGGTAATTACCAATTGCCGGAGGTGTTCTTGAATGGCGATCGCCTCTTCAATTGTTTCGGGCCAAGGGTGTCGCTGCCACATTAGATATCTTGATTCAACCGTTCTCATCTAAGTTTAACTTATTTTCTGCCATTTTTCATCTCGGATTTTGATCCTTGGTCGCTATAAATTCACTACTGATATACGGAGTCTTTTTTATACCCGTAAGGCTTGAGTAAGGCGGGCCCAGACCCATTCTACAAATAGAGTCCGATCTTCACAAAAATTACCTGTTCGAGCCGGATTTTTGAGCTTTCTCAAAAGCTTTTGAGCTTCCAGCGCCCTTTGATAACCTGCTAAAGAGCGATCGAGCTATTTATTCAATTCTGGATCTAAAATCATCACCCTTGTCAAGATATTGAAACATTTATTTATCAATAAATTAAACCTGGCACAAGTCCCATAATTAATATCACAACATTAAGCTAACGGAAATATTATGCTTTTGCATTTTAGAGGCTCTCCGATCGGAAAATTCCTATGACTTTTATGAATCAAATAAATGAATTTATGAGTTGTTGCATCATTAATATAAAGTTATCATCTTAGATAGCGAAGAGAAAACTAACATCCAGTAACACAACATAGGTGAATTAACATATGAAAACCCTGCCAAATGTTCGGTACAACCTCGCTCTCTACATCGTCGGTGGCATCGTCTTCATCATCGCCGCCTTAATTTTCAAACCTTTTACCATCGTCGGCCCAGGGGAACGGGGCGTAATGATGCGCTTCGGCAAAGTTCAAGACGCGATTTTAGATGAAGGCATCCACCCGATTTTACCGATTGTTACCTCTGTCAAAACTCTCAGCGTGCGAGTACAAAAAACAGATGCGAAAGCAGATGCAGCATCCAAAGATTTGCAAAGCATTACCACAGATTTGGCAGTCAACTGGAATGTTGACCCCGCAAAAGTTAATCAAATTTTCCAACAAATAGGAGATGAAGAACAAATTGTTTCCAGCATCCTGAGTCCGGCTATTTCCGAAGTTCTCAAAGCAGCAACTTCTAAAAAAACAGCCGAAGAAATTATCACTAAACGGACGGAACTCAAAACAGAAATCGACAACAGCCTCAAAAAGCGTTTGGAACCTTACGGCGTCATTGTCAGAGATGTTTCCTTAATAAATTTTGGCTTTTCGCCAGAATTTAGCAAGGCCATCGAAGCCAAACAAATAGCAGAACAAGAAGCCAAACAAGCAGAATTTACAGTTAAAAAAGCAACCCAAGATGCTCAAGCCCAAATTAACCGCGCTAAGGGGCAAGCCGAAGCTCAACGCTTGCAGCGGCAAACTTTAACTTCAGAAATTTTGCAGCAGCAAGCGATTGAAAAGTGGAACGGCCAGTTTCCGACAGTAATGGGAGGAGGCGGAACTTTGCCGTTAATTAATATTGCGCCGCCCAGTTCTCAAGCTGCAACTAATGTTAAATAAACTGCTGCAGATTGTGATAGCCGGGGCGCGGGGAGAAGGAGAGAAGAGAAAAGGGGGAGAAGGGGTGAGGGTCTGAGGGCACGAGGGGGGAAAAATTCAGGGTTCTTTGCTGCGTTCGCGAAAATGTGCTTTTTTTAAAGGCGCAACACCAATAGTAGAAAATATAGCTAACAACCCTGGGTGAAATCCTGCGTATTTTAACGCCAAGATACAAATTACGTGGCGGGCATCCAGAAAAACGTTAGAGTAAGAAACAACTCGGAAATTGTAAAGGTTTGCTTGAAAGTTCGGCTGATGGGAGATCGGGAGAACCAGTCAATTTCTAATTTAGGTGAAGTGGAAAGTGCGGCCGATCGCCATACGGCCTCAGATCCTCTGTGGCTGCGCGATCGAGCTTTGGCAGTTACTAGCAACGCTATTATCATTGCTGATGCCATTGCACCAGACTGTCCCATACTTTATTGCAATCCTGCCTTTGAGCGGATCACGGGTTACTGCGCCGATGAAGTGTTGGGCCGCAACTGCCGATTTTTGCAAGGTTCCGATACGGATCGCACTACGGTAGCTAAGATCCGCGAGGCCTTGCGCCAAGGTCGAGAAATCCAGACAACAATCAAAAATTATCGCAAAGACGGCACTCCTTTTTGGAGCAAATTGTCTCTATATCCCCTGCGAGAGGACAGCGGTAAATTGACTCACTTCGTAGGCGTTCAGTCGGACTTGTCGGAACGCATAGAAGTACAGGAAGCTTTGCAGCAAGCTAACGACCAACTGCAAACGATTTTGGAAGCAGTTCCGGGAACAGTGTCTTGGATTAGCTCGGATTTGCACTATTTGGGGGTTAACCAGCACCTAGCCAAACTGCACGGTTTGCCGCCCTCGGCTTTTGTCGGTCAAGATATCGGTTTTCTGGGCGCGAGTGAGGATTTTCATTCTTTTGTGGTGGAGTTTTTTGCCGGCGACGCTACGGAAGCGGTTAAAGAACTCAGCGCTAAGGTGAAAACCGGCGGCGGAAAGTCGGCGGGACATTATTTGATTGTGGCTCAAAAGTACGATCGCGGGAACGCCGCTTGTCTGGTAGGGATTGACATTACCGAGCGCAAGCGGGCAGAAGAAGCTCTGGTGCTGACTCGCAAGGCGGTGGAAAGTTCGAGCGACGCGATCGGCATGAGCGATGCCAACGGCACTCACATTTATCAAAATCAAGCGTTTTCTCAGCTATTTGAATGGGACACCGCAGAGGAATTGAAACTCGCTGGAGGTATACCGACAGTTTTTGTAGACCCCGCCGTCGCTAGGGAGGTACTGGATACGATCGCCCTAGGTTATTCTTGGTCTGGTGAAGTTACCAACCGCACAAAAAGCGGCGAAATTGTGCAAGTGCTGCTGCGGGCCGATGCGATTAAAGACCCCACGGGGAAAATTGTCGGTCTGATTTACCTGAATACCGACATTACCGATCGCAAGCGCACGGAACAAGAACTGCGACAAAGCGAGAAGCGTTTTCGCTCGCTGATTGAAAATGCTAGAGACATTATTGTAATTCTGGATGAGAAAGGCTTTTGCCGCTATGTCTCTCCTTCCGCCGAGCGGATTTTGGGCTACCCGACGGCGGAAGTGCTCGGCCGCTCTGTATTTGATTTGATTCACCCTGACGAATTGCCGATGGTGGCTCAAGTTTTCCAAGGTGTCATGGAAATGCCGAAAGTTGGCATAGGATTGGCGGAATACCGAGTGCGGCACAAGGACGGTTTCTGGTGCGTTTTGGAAGCGGTGGCGACGAATTTGCTCGCGGAACCTTCGGTGCGGGGAATTGTCGTCAACTGTCACGACGTGACTGAGCGCAAGGCGGCTGAAGACCAATTGTTGCACGATGCTTTGCACGACGCGCTGACGGAGTTGCCGAACCGTGCTTTGTTGACTGACAGGTTGGGGCAAGCTTTTGCCCGCGTCAAACGGCATCCGAACTATCAGTTTGCGGTGCTGTTTCTGGATTTGGACAGGTTTAAGGTGATTAATGACAGCCAGGGACACGGTACGGGCGATCGGCTGTTGGTGGCTGTGGCCCGCCGTCTCTTGACTTGTTTGCGCCCTGGCGATACGGCGGCTCGTCTGGGAGGAGATGAGTTTGTGATTTTGCTGGAGGAAATTCACGGTGTTGATGAGGCTATCGCCCAAGCAAAGGAAATTCTCAGGGCGATCGAACGACCGCTTTATCTTGAAGGTCATAAAGTTTTAATTACTGCTAGTATCGGCATTGCTTTGAGTACCGAAAAATATCAGTTACCGGGAGATATTTTGCGCGATGCTGATATTGCGATGTACCGGGCAAAAGCTCTGGGTAAAGCTCGTTACGAAGTGTTTACCAGTGCGATGCACACTCGGGCTGTGGCTTTGATGCACTTGGAACATGATTTTAGGGAGTCGATCGAAGAACTAAATTTGACATATTCAATTGTGAATTTCGGATGTGGAATGGTGGGTGAAAACTCTCCTGTATCCGAAATCGATCGCCGGCGGGATCGTTTGAAATCACAATTGGCTCCTCCTCTTAAATTGGAATGTCCTTTTACTGTTTATTATCAGCCGATCGTTTGTTTAAAAAGCGGCTCAGTTATTGGATTTGAGGCGCTGGTGCGCTGGCTGCACCCGGAACGGGGTTTGGTTTCCCCGATGGAATTTATTGCGATGGCTGAGGAAACAGGCTTAATTATGCCTTTGGGTTTGTGGGTTTTGAATGAAAGTTGTCGCCAAATTATTCAGTGGCAAAGTTTGAATTTACCTGCTGGAAATTCGCGTCTGACAGTAGCTGTAAATCTTTCGGGGAGACAGTTTTCGGCAACCGATTCGATCGAGCAAATGAAGCAAGTTTTGCAGAAAACTGGTGTTGATGCTCGCTGTTTGAAGTTGGAGATTACTGAGACTGTGGTGATGGCAGATGGGGAAGCGGCGGCGGCTATGCTTTCGCAGTTGAGAGAGTTGGGAATCGGGTTATGTATTGATGATTTCGGTACTGGTTATTCGTCTCTGAGTTATTTGCACAAGTTCCCGATTAATATTTTGAAGGTCGATCGCTCTTTTATCGGCCGCATCGGCTCTGCTGGGGAAAATTTGGAAATTGTGCGGGCGATCGTCATGCTGGCCCGCAGTTTGGGGATGGAGGTAGTGGCAGAAGGTGTGGAAACCGCCGTGCAATTGGCTCAAATGCGGGCGATCGGCTGCGAGTACGGTCAGGGGTACTTTTTCTCTAAACCACTCGACAGTGAGGCAGCTACAGACTTATTGAGGCGATCGCCCAAATGGTAATCCGATCTACAATAGGAAATGTATCAAGGCCAACTAATATCAAAACCTATGTCTCAATCGATCGCCCCAGTTGTACTCGACCAGAAAATTGATACTTCCCCAACTTTAACCTTTGAAGAATACCGAGTTTATCAAGGAGATCCTGATGTAAAATACGAACTGTACAAAGGCAAATTAATCCCGATGGCAACGGCTAGCGCATTACACACAAGCATCTGCGAATTTTGGGTTTACAAATTACAGCGTTATCTCGCTGAACACAATCTCGATTTAGTAGTAAAAACTTCTGTAGGAGTGAGAACAGAAGATGCTACATCCCGCATTCCCGATGTAGTTGTCTGCACTCAAAGTTTGTGGGAACAAGCTCTTGCAAGACCCGGTTCCGGCATCCTTGGCTTTGATGAAACGCCGTTAGTAGTAATAGAAGTGGTCAGCCAAGATCGGCGGGCAGATTATATAACTAAACGAGGAGAGTACCAACTAGCTAACGTACCGGAATATGTAATTGTTGACCCAACAGAAAACAGACAACGGGTGCGAGTTATGGCATTTCTCGAAGGTGATGACATTTATACAGAGGTAAATTACTTGCCGGGTGAAGAAATGGTATCTGTAGTATTTCCCAATCTGAGATTATCAGTCAATGAAATTTTAGATCCGCCATTGGTGGAAGGGTTAATTAAGGCAGAACAAGCTCAATTGCAGAAAGCGGAAAGATTGGCGGCGAGGTTGCGGGAGTTGGGCGTAGATCCTGATTCTGTTTAGGAAAGTGGATGAAGTGCGAGCGCCCTTTTTTAGTCTCAATCATCGATCGGCAAGTCGCGCAGGAAATAAAAGCGATCGCGCCCTAAACTCTCGCCTTTAATTCGTCCTGCATAACCTGTCAGCGGAGAAGAAAGCTCTACTAACATTTCGTGTAACTCTTCGCGGGATAACTTCTTGGGTGGGTTAGACATTGAATACGCACCGCTAAGAGCATCGACACTTGCTCGTTCAGAACCAGAATTTTCGTGATACTTTTTCAGAATAGCAAGAATGTGCGATCGCACTTTAATTTCTTGTTCAACTTGCTCAATATATTTAGCAACTTCATCATCAGATTGTCCCGGTTTTAAGTATTCTTTCAGTTTAAATAAGTCCACCGAGTTAGGATAGTTGCTTTGAAGTTTAACCAGTTTTTCAAGCGTCTCAGGGTTCATAATTGCCATACCGTGTTTTTTTGCTGCATCCATAAGTTGAGTAGTTGGAACGCCAGGGCCAATAATCAACTTAGTTGCTTTTGCGAGTGTTTCTTTATCTTCGAGGCGTAGCGTTCCTAAATTCAGCAATTGAACTGCTGTATCGTTAGGGATTTTTTTACCGGCTTTGCACTCGCCAACTAATGGGTAAGGTTTGGAGCATAATAAATCTAAGCCGCCAGCACCACCTTTGTGAGCATAATCTATGGTAAATCCCAAAAACTCAAGGCTATCGCGCACTACAATTTCAAAGTCTGTTCCTGCTTGATAGTTGCTTTTGTTTGTATCTAGTTCTTTGGTGCGATTTCCCAAAGCTGCTATGGTATTTATCCAAGCTAAATCGCGTTTGATTGGTTTTACAGGCTTGTCGCTACTCCAACCTAGAAATATTTTGATTTCTGCGTCTAGTTGTTTGGCTTTTGGGTTGGCGGCGGATAAATGCACTAATGCACTTTGCAACTCTTCCAATTCTGGATGTTCAGGAGGCTCTAGTTTTTCCAGCTTTTGACGGCGTTTGGCAAAGATAGTATCGCTCACCACAGGCGTTGAATCAGTAAGATTTAGAGACTTTGGTAAAGATACAAAGTTGCCACTGGGATGCACTGGCATTTCCAGCGGCTGAGGTAGCAGATAAACCCGAAGATGAGCTAGAAAAATATAACGTCGTTGCAGGATAGTTTGCTGTAATGCCTCTGTTGTCCAGACTGTTAACTGCGACACAGCCTCTAATGATTCTGGATCGTTTAGTATTTGACACCATTCGCATTTAGCCCAAGCTTTTATCAAAACCTTCTCAGAACTTAACTGAGAAAATGAGTTTTTAGCAATTGGTAAAAAGCTCGATCGGTAGTATTGCTCATGGGGGAGCAAATTAATCGAGATATTGGCTGGATATAGGGCAAATGACCTACCAGGCTCGATGAAAATTCGAGGCATGGCTGCAATCACTCGCCCTTCGATTAAGGCTTCCACATCTGGGGCAGGTAACTGCAAAGCCGTATCAACAAAAACAGAATAACTCATCGACTTATTGAGCTAATAATTTATCAAGTGCTTCGTCGAGGTTGTTAATTTCCGTTGTATCAGGTATGAAGATACTTTCAGCCATACTTTCTTCATCCAGTTCAGCCATCTCACATTCATTAAGTTCAGCCATCTCATCTTCATCAAGCAACCCATCAGGAATCTGACCCGACGGATCGCTAAGAATTTCACAAATTAGATAATTTTCAGCGGCGAGCTTTTTCTGAACAATAAACTGCTGTATTTGGTCTTCGGTTACATCGTAATCTGTGCGAGCCTTGTTGACAAAATAAATGGCTAATAAAGGCTTGATATCTTCACTTGTAAGTTTGACAAATTCTCCACCTAGTTCTGGAGAAAGAAGTTGGTCTAAACACTGTTTTCCTACAGTATTCGACTTAACATCTTTAGAACGAACTAAACAACCACGAGTCATATCAAACTTTTGATACTGAATTAACCGCTTTAATGTCGCGGTCACAAATGTTGCTCGCGATTCTTGAACTACTGCTACTACTATCTTGACAGACCGTCCATTTTCTTTACCTCTAATTCTAAAGTGAAGATAACCTCTGTCTGCCGCTTTAGTTTTTACTTTTTCAATCTCCTCAACTTGCACTTGTTCCAAAATCTCGCCTTTTACTGAAAGGAAGCCAAAATATAGAGCCTCCGATAAAATATCGCTATCGTCAAAATATTTCTCTATTGTTGTCTCAAGTGCATTTAGTTCCTTGTTAAATGCAAGTTCAACTTGATGGAGTGGATCTGCTGCTGTTGGCGATGGAGTATTATCACCAGGTACTTTCCACTTCTTTGCACACTCCTCTAAAACCTTTCTGACAATTAACTTTTCTTTTCCCAGTTCTCTCAGTTCACCTTCATCAAAAGGATAAACTGGATAAGGTGGAGTTAAACCTTTACTGTCATAAAATTCTTTGAGCCATTGAGAAACTAGAGTCACTACATCATCAGCATTCAGATACTTTAAATCAAAAGTCTTTTCACCCATTCTAGCTGTGACTGACTCTGCCTGCGGTAATGCTCGGATCTGCAATGTCCAAGTTTCATCAAACATAGCTGTCATTAAGACACCTCGTTTAATTTTACCGTACAAGTCTTTTACTAAGAGCGCAACGACCTGTGCCCTGTTGAAACCAGCTTCATTCCGATCTACACTCTCTAACTCATCAAAGCCAATTACTAAAGTTCTGTAATCACCAATTAAGTCTAAAATTTGGCAAACAGTCTGAAATGCTTCGCCTTCTTTATCCTCTTCCGTGGAATTTGGTAAACCCATTGCATCAGCTTGTGCTTGTGCCAAAGCTTTTCCAGACAGCCAGTTGGTTGCAAAGCTCACTTTATCTGAAGCAAGTGTCCACAGAATAGCCTGGATCAAATAAGGATTTTCGATGTTTGGCTTAATTTGAAGCACTTTTGCAGTTAAGGCATCAACTAATTTAGGATTTTTAGCTAATGCCCCCGAAAATTGCTTGACTAAATTTTGAGGTATGTGAGTTTTTCCTAATGCCTCATTGATCAAAGCAGTTGCTAATTCTTGCCACTGCATTACGCCTTCGTTACCAATCTGTTTCAGGCTTAAAGACAAAGTGTTTAGAAAGTTAGCGTGGACTCGGTTTAAGTTTCCATAGTCTACGTCGCTCATATAAACAAAGAAAGAACCACCTTCATCGAGAAGGCGGCTGCGAATCCGACTAATTAGGTGGCTTTTTCCTAGACCTTTTTCAGCTTTGATCGTGATGCCACTAACTGTACGATACCCCGCGCGGATTTGCTCTATCGCCTGAAAGATAGCATCAGAGGCATGAGCATTGATAGAAGGAACGTCAGGAAAACTTGGCTTCCAAATATCATTGCTCCTGACTATTAACGATCTGTCAAAAGGGTTTTGACTAGAAATAGCTTGATTGAGGTCGGGGATTGAGGAGTGAAAGTCATTCATCGTTGTGTGTGTGTGTGAAGATAAAGGAGCGAATGCACTACTAACTCAAGTTAATTAGGTTAAACGCTTGACATAGCAGCGCAAACCGTTCACTTTTGTGGTGATAGAATCTTCGATTTTGTCGGGGGCGCTGTCTTCTACACTGCCGCCTATAAGTTGGAGAATATCTTGAGCCTGCATTTCCAACAGCCACTCGTTGAATTGCGATCGCCCTACCCTTTCCCCGATCGCGCGTCGCATCCGATAAATCGGCACTAAATCGTCTAAGTTATAATCCCGGTTCAACTTGTCGTACACATCGATCGCCACAGTCTTAAAATTGTCATAGGAGGCGATCGCCCCTGCATCCCCTTTCCCCGCCTCAACCCCAACACCCGCAGCACCATCCTGATGCCGAATCCACTTCAACAAAGCATTTCCCAGCCGAGTACCGATTTGAGAACCATCAAACTCAAACAGAGAATCCCGACTTTTCAAGCCCTCCGCCAAAACTTCTTTCCCCTTCGCCGTCAATTCCACCAGCGTCACCCGATTTACCAGCGATTTCTCGATCGCCCCAGTGGACTGCAACTCACCCAGCACTCCCAGATATCTCTGACTCGTCTCATTAGTGCGAACAATCCGCTTAGTCAAATCCCCCTTTTTCACCTGCATCTTTCCGCCGCCCAAATCCCACAAATTCAGCAACACCCGAACCTTCGCCTTTGCATCCCAAACCGCCTGCTGTTCCGGTGTCAAAGTTTTAGACACCGCAATTTCACTGTTTTCAGACATATCCATACCTTTAAATACCTATTGTTAGTATCAAATCTTACCAGAATTTTTGCAGAAAAACCTCTCAATTTTTCAGCAAAATAGCGCACGATACCGCCCACAGCATCCAGCAATTTTCATTTGAAAATAATTAGGATTGACCAAAGTGTCATCATTTGATACAATGCTCAACCAAAAGGGCGATCGCACTTCAAAACATCCGCTGCAAACAATACCAATTTTCAAAATTCATACCAGAGAATTCCCAGGCTGCGGATACGGCAATAAATCCCCACAGTCGATCGACTTTTCGAGTAGATCCGCACCTCAACAACAAAGTAAAAAAACACAAGATTTCTTTTTTAGCATAGTTTTAAACAACTGGTATAAAATCGCACTTTTCAATCAAAACAATCCGCAGCCGGGGCATGAACAGGTTAACAAGCTCAACAAATATAGCGTTCCCAACAGCAGTCAACCACCAGCAATTCAACTCAACTGCGACTTTAGTTAAATACCCGATTATGCCTTTAGAAAGACGCATTCAACTTACACATCTCGTTACATTGCTATCAAAGCATTCAATACAAATGTAGCCATGAAAACTATTCCCGACCAAATTTCCGACATCAAAGAAAAACTTCCCGACCTTACTTCCACCCCTCCCGCTTTAAGAGCCCAAGTATCCAGCCACGACCTCAAAGCCCGTTTAGATTGGGGCGAACCAGGACTTACAATCATTGACGTGCGCGATTTTGAAAGCTTCAACAAAAGTCGCATTACCGGCGCAGTACCGATGCCAATGGACGAATTAGTAGAGCGCGCAAAATCTAGTCTAGAAACCGTTCGCGACATCTACATCTACGGCGAAACCGACGAACAAACAGCAGAAGCCGCCAATCTTCTCCGCGCCGCCGGCTTTAGAAAAGTAGCCGAACTAAAAGGCGGAATTCCAGCTTGGAAAGCCATCGACGGCCCCATCGACGGCGCAGTCGAACACGGCAATCCAGGCCCCGATGCCTACAACGTTTTCGCTCGCCTAGAACATCACGCCAAAATCCAGAAAACCCACAAATAATCTCACATAATACCTAGATACCCGACTTCTTCAAGAAGTCGGGTATCTAACAGAACAATTTGTTTGCAGTCAGGACTTCAGCCCTTAGCGAATTAAAGTTTTAATAGAGAACTAAAGTCCTGACTGTAAACTTAATTATGATTAGATAAGCGGATTTGATATTAACTATTTTTTTTATCGTCCAAAAATGCTTTAACTTCCCTCAAAATCTGCCGATTCCCATCAAAAGTAATCAGCTTAACTGCATCCTCAAAGGAACTCCAGGCCGAATTTTGAACTTCCTCCACTTGCAACTGAACTTCCATTGAATTTACAAAAGCCAAAAAGTAAGTAACAGTCTTTTCAATTGATTCTCCTTCCTTCGCAGAGGAATAATGTTGCACAGAACTAGGCTTCCCTTCCTTAACAAAGGAATAACGTTCCACAAAACTAGGCTCCTCAAGCACTTCACAATCGCGGATGCCAGTTTCCTCCTCAAACTCCCGCTTCGCCGTTTCTAGCGCTGATTCCCCCGGATTTGCGTGACCTTTAGGAAACGCCCAATGTCCGGCTTGATGTTGAATCAACAAAAACAAACTATCAGTTTCTGTCGCAAAAACTGGCACAATGCCAAAAGCTTCATCTTTCATCTTTCTTCTCTTTGCTATTAATAACTAATCGGAATCTTCTCTTAGTCCACGCAGGTGGACTTCGTTTGTGTAGACGCGATTTCCAATCGCCGGGAATTTGTGGTTTAAACTACAATTCCCACCCCAACCGAGTTGGCTGCTGATAAACCCGCTTCAAAGTATTAACATCCCTCGCAGAAATAGGCGGAGGATTGCGTACCTGAGAAAAATAAAGCACATCAGTCTCCATCGAACTGTGGCCCCAAATTCCCAAGGCGTGGCCTAACTCGTGTCGCGCCGTCGCCGCAACATACTTACCCACTTGATTGGGATTCAAATAAACCGAAAATCGGTGAGATAAAACAGTTTTATCACCATCTTGACGGGTGTACAACTTATAGGTAGATTCCCCAGAGCGCGATCGCAAAACCCCTTGACGCAAAGGCGGAGCCCGACGTAAAATTCTAATATCAGCCACCTCCGAACTATCCACCACCTCCAAAGGTAAATAAACGCCCCATTCCCGCACAACATCCAACACAGCCGCCATCCATTCTTCAGACTTATTAGCATCAGCGGGACGCTCAACATAAACCTGAATCGGGAACTTCGACCACAGCAAATGACCAACATTCGGTGGCTTAACCCGATCGAAATAATCACCGCTATTTGTTGAATCCTGCCAATTTTCCAGCATTGGCGGCAAAGGGTGAACCTGTGGAGGCGGCCAACTATTCTCCAGAAGAGAAACACTAGCAGCAGGAGTATTAACCTGACTAAAAATTATCAGGCTAAAACAACATAAAGCCAATCCCAAACCAGCCAGCAATCGATTTTTGATCCTAACTTTCCACAACCGCATTGTTCCGCCCGGAGATAAACACAAATAAACGCAGATCAATGCAAACTATCTCAAATTTATATCTGCGTCAATCTGCGTTTATTTGCGGTTAAAAATCCTCATCTTACGACGCAGGAGTCAACCAACCAGCACTCAAAATTACAGTCAAACCCATAAAAACAATACACAAACCCCAAGTAATGCGATTCAGAGTCGTTTCCGCACTCTTAGCGCTAGTAAACAATTGAGCTTGTCCGCCAATCCCTCCAATACCATCGCCTTTAGGGCTGTGCAGCAACACCAAAACCACAAGTCCTAGAGCAGACAAAGACCAGATCATTTGTAACAGAGAAACAATATTCATAATCGGGGGGTAATTGGTAATTAGTAATCAGTAATTTATTATGATATCAAATTCGGTCGATCGCGCACAACCTCGGTTAGACACGGCATTGCCTTTCATCGTGCCAATTTAACCCTGAAAACCTTGATAAATCTCGCTTTTACCCGAAGCCCGATCCCCCTAGCCCCCCTTAAAAAGCAGGGTGGTTTTATTGTGGGGAGAAGAAATCTGAAACGACAGAAAGCACCGCTCAAAGCTCGCGTCTGGGACGCAAGTGTTATATTAATAAAGGTACGTAGTTGGGCTTTAGCCCTCTTTATATATACGTCTAAAGAGGGCTAAAGCCCAATTACGTACCTATTTCTAGGATGACAATTAATCCACCCTGCCTAGCCCCCCTTAATAAGGGGGGGACAGGATTCTTCTCAAAGTCCCCCTTCTTAAGGGGGATTTAGGGGGATCTCCGAGGATTTTGGTTCTACACAGAGATGTGTGTACACCGTAGCTTAAGAAGGGGGGGGACAGGATTCTTCTCAAAGTCCCCCTTCTTAAGGGGGATTTAGGGGGATCGGGCCTTGGCTACAAACGAGACTTATCAAGGGTTTTCAGCCTTAACCTGACACCTGCTAAAGTCGCACCCGCACCGGAGTGCGATTGGCGCGAACTTCAAAATCAGCCGGTTCAATCATAGAACGTCCCGTCATTTCCGGCGGCTGAGGCAACCTCAACAGATCCAGAATAGTCGGCGCAATATCAGCCAAACAACCGTCCTCCCTCAGAGGAACATCAGTGCCGTGAGCCGGAATTTGCACACCTTCGCCTTCTACCAGAATAAACGGCACCGGGTTAGTAGTGTGAGCCGTCCAAGGATTGCCATTCTCATCGAACATCAACTCAGCATTGCCGTGGTCAGCAATAATAATTGCCGTACCCCCAGCCTTATTAATGCCAGTCAACAGCCGCCCCAAACATTTATCCACAGTTTCGATCGCAATTATCGTCGCATCCATCATCCCCGTATGACCAACCATATCCGGGTTAGCATAGTTAAGCACCACAAACGAATAAATCCGCTTAGCCAAAGCAGCCAGCGCCACATCAGTCACCAGGGCCGCCGACATCTCCGGTGCCGTATCGTAAGTCGCCACCATCGGGCTCTGCACCAACTCGCGGTCTTCCCCCGGAAAAGGGTCTTCCAGACCCCCATTAAAAAAATAAGTTACGTGAGCGTACTTTTCAGTTTCCGCCATCCGCAACTGCCGCAAACCGTGACGAGAAATCACCTCGCCCAGAATATTGTCCAAATTCTGCGGTTCAAAAGCCACCAACACCGACAACTTCGGGTCGTACTGAGTAAAAGTCGCAAAACTGAGCGGCTCAATTAAATGCCGTTCAAACCCCTTAAAATCCGGCGCTACAAAGGCCTGAGTCAATTCTCTAGCCCTGTCCGGGCGAAAATTGAAAAAAATCATCCCATCGCCGGATGCCACCGCGCCCGGAGCAATCCGAGTCGGAAGTGCAAACTCGTCGGTGACTCCTTCAGCATAGGATGCTTGCAACACATCAACTGCCGATCGACCATCAGGCGCGCCCTCAATCGTCATCACCTCATAGGCACGCTGCACCCGATCCCAGCGTTTGTCCCTGTCCATCGCGTAATAGCGGCCGCTGATGGTAGCAATCCGACCAATTCCCACCTGTTCGATATAACCTTGAATCTTGCGGAGAGCTGCCACGCCCTCTTTTGGAGTAGTATCGCGGCCGTCAGTAATGGCGTGAATGCAAACTTCAGAAATTCCTTGGGCCTTTGCTAGCTTTAGCAAACCCAAAATGTGACTCAGGTGCGAGTGAACCCCGCCCTCGGAGCAAAGACCAGTCAGGTGCAATTTGCCGCCCCGACTGCGGACTTCGGAGCAGAGTTGAAGTAGGGCGCGGTTGTCTAGCAAAGAATTATCTTCGACAGCATCCGAGATCCGCACCAACTCTTGAGGAACCACGCGGCCCGCGCCCAGATTCAAGTGACCGACTTCGGAGTTGCCCATTTGCCCGTCAGGAAGCCCTACTGCGCGGCCCGATGTTCTAATCAGAGTTCTGGGATAAGCGGCCCAGAGACTGTCCATTACGGGCGTGTTCGCGGAGGCGATCGCATTTCCGTCTTTTTGTTCGCGATAACCCCAGCCATCGAGAATAATCAGCACTACAGGAGATACAGACGTTTGTGCCATGCGAATACCTTATTTACAATAATTAATTTCTCGATCGTCATGAGTTCCGAGTTTGGGGAACATCTTCCGCAAATCAGTTTACATACTTTCTACGCTTTAGCCCAACAAAGCCAACCTAAATTCCCTCAGATGCAGCATTTTGGGAACTGATTTCGACCTGATTGGCGAATTGCCTTGCCTTCAACAATTTTGAATCCAAAGTCTGAGACTGTTACCGATCTCACCAACAGCCGCCGTGCTTTTGCGGCCGGATTTTCAGAAATAGTTCAACGGTTTACGGCTCTGCAAACACTCAATAAAGTACCACACTTGGCGGCGTTTGACTACTGCCTCAAGAAATAGAGCTTTTATAGGGTTCTAGCGATGAGGTACTATCGGGCATCGGGCATTGGGCATTGGGCATTGGGCATTGGGCATTGGGCAATCCTCACCACGCGATCGAACCGCTATATCAACAATAATGAGAAGCCCGTCTATTTTAGATTTTAGATTGATGGATTGGGGAATTGATCGATCGATACCTCAATCTAATTGCTATCAAACAGCTTTGAGGGGGCTGCGAATAACTTTACAGTCGATCGACTATCGGTTTCCGCATCGGCTCGCTCTCAGCGGACATAAAATTCTACAACATCTTTTTTAATTTTCACATCGTAATTGCCAAAGAAATCGTGACCGAGCAGACCAATTGGCATTTGTTTGGCGATCGCCACTTCGACATTTTGGATCGCAGCACCTCCAACCCGAATCGATCGCACTAAGCCGATCGGAAACTCGACAACGCTACCGTCAGCGATCCCCGCCCTCACGGTGCGTACCGGCCTCACTCCCAGTACAGCAGCCATCCGCTGAGTAATCAAGGTGCCGCTCGCCCCCGTATCGACAATCATCTCAAAAGTCTTGTCACCGTTAAATACCACGTCAATCACCGGCGTTCCACCATCGCGGCGCTTGATTTTAGCTTGAAATACCTTTGGATTGGCAGATGGAGATGTCGGCGGTTGGACGCGATTTGACGGGCCTCGGCGAAACTGAGAGTACACATTGCCAGTTGTGGCGATCGAGCTTGCTGTGAAAGTGCGATCGAGCTGCTGGAAACTCCGATCCGACACCAATGCGATCGCATTGGTTTCACGCTGCGGGAGCGCCCGATATTCTAGGTTTTTCATCAATAAACCCGGTTTCTCAAGTTTTGTTGAAAATGCCGCCAGATGTGAAGGAGAATGTAGTTCGCCACCTCCTACTAAGCCAACTGCCGCCAAAACAGCAGCAGAAACAATGCCCGATCGCCAAATCCCCTTGGAAAAAACTTTTGCCACCATAAAATGCCTTTAGTAATTTCAGTATGTCGAAAGAAGACCGCCATTGATATCCTAACCCGCTCCCGAAAACCTAGCGCCCGCTGCAACATCAGATCGTCGGGAAAACTTGGCAATTTAAAAGCGATCGCATACCATCAAACACAGGTAAACTTAAAACCGCAAATGGCAGCAACTTCGCTACTCATTTGGATCACTTAAAAGTCAGGCGTTTAGGGCGATCGGCAATGCGTAAACTTTTATATTTTGCAACTATAGGAATGTTGGCTTTCTGGACTGCAGGATGCGGCGGCGACGGCGGCGGCAACACTCCCAGTCCAACTCCCACTCCCGGTGCAGCATCTCCGTCACCGGGCACCAACACTCCCGGAACTCCCGGCGCCTCCGCCAGTCCCAGTCCTGGAGCTCAGACATTTCCTTCTCCCGTAGTCGCGGCCCAGCCCCCCGGCTTGATCCGATCTACAAACCCCGACGAACGGGCCAGACAAGCTCAAGCAGACATCCAAGGCAAAAAGACAGCATCTGGAGCTATTGTAAACGGGACGGGAATTCCACAGACCACAATCCCCGGCTTAGGAAACGACCCATTCTCAGTCCTTCCCCCTCAACCGCTCAAAATAGACGGTGGCGTGGGCGGCAACGAACTTCCAACCCTGCCAGCCAGACAAGTGCCCAGTCTGCCCAAGCTGCCAGACGAGAGAAATCCGCCTCAGTGGAGACCAGCACAGCGCAATAGCACACCGGGCGGCGGTGAAATTGCCGAACTTCCCCAATCTCAAACCCCCGTACAGGTGTCGAGTCTTCCCAACCTGCCGTTAACCTCCTTACCCCAATGGAGACCGCCAATTTCAGCGCGTCCCCAAGCAGCCCCCGGACGCCCCGGAGCCAGACCGGGACGCCCCGGAGCCAGACCGGCAGGCTCCCCAGGCATAGCAGGAGATCCGGCATCTATACCCGGACTGCCATCTATACCGGGCTTCCCAACAGGCACTACCGGACGCCCCGGAACCAGACCGACAGGCTCCCCAGACATAGCAGGAGTTCCCGCATCATCTATACCCGGACTGCCATCTATACCGGGCTTCCCAACAGGCACTACCGGACGACCGGGAACCTCACCGGGACGACCGGGAACCTCACCGGGACGACCGGGAACCTCACCGGGACGACCGGGAGCCTCACCGGGACGACCGGGAGCCTCACCGGGACGACCGGGAGCCTCACCGGGACGATCGCCAGCGATCGCGGCTCGCCCGCCCAGCCCTCCCACAATTCCTAACATCGCTACCAGAGAACTGCCCGGTCTGCCACAGTTGCCAGGATTAACGCCGCCGCCCTCTTGGCAAGACCCAAACCCGCCACCGCCCCCACCGACTCCAGCACCCCCACCGCCTCCGCCTTCGACAGACAATGCCAGAGGAGTTGAAGTTAGTGGCGTAGTCAGAGTTGGTAATGACATACTGGTAATTGTGAAAGCACCTAACGAGCCAACCAGTCGATATATCAAAGTAGGACAGCGGATCGCCAGCGGGCAGGTGCTGATCAAACGAGTTGATTTCAAATCTGGAATCGAGCCTGTTGTGGTTTTAGAAGAAAACGGTGTAGAGGTGTCCAAAATTGTGGGAGAAAAATCTCCCCAAGTTGCCCAGAACTCTGTGAAATGAAAAATTTACCTCAATCCTTGGAACGAAAATTGAGAACATTGATGCTTCGCTCAATTCAAAAACTTGGAATCCTGATGTTGGTTAGTTCGGGGGTAGGATGCCTCTCGTTGGTAGCCAGCACTCAGCCTTCATTGGCGCAAGAATCAGACCAAACCCGCCCTCCCGTTTGCGAAGGCTCTCCCCCGAACGGTCAAGTCAAGTGCAACTACTCGAATGGTGACAATTATCAAGGAAGTTTCGTCAGCGGCAGACCCCAAGGACAAGGAATATACGTCTACTCGAATGGCGATCGCTATGAAGGACAGTTTCGTAACGGCGTGCCCAACGGTCAAGGCGTGTTTCTGTTCGCCAGCGATGCCCGCATGGTGGGAGAGTTCCGCAACGGTCTGATCGTTAGGGGAGAAGCTATTTTTGCCAATGGCGATCGCTACCGGGGAACATTTCAAATTGTCGAACAAATTGGCGGGGGGACTGCTAGCAGTCAGCCACACGGCCAAGGGCAATTTATCTTTGCTAACGGCGATCGCTACGCCGGACAGTTTTTCGCAGGAAACCCGTTTGGTCGGGGAGTCTTCACCCGCACTGACGGCACCCGCTGCGACGGTCAGTTTTTTAACGAACAGCTAGACGGCAAAGGTAGTTGCAGTTTCCCAAACGGCATTCGCTACCAAGGCGAACTGCGTAAGGGACTCCCTCACGGTAGAGGAGTAATTACAGATGCTAAAGGCAGACGGTTTTCAGGAGAGTTTCGCGCAGGCAAGCGCGTTCAACCCTAAAATTTAATATCTGATATTAGTGGAGCTGTTTTGAAATGACGACAAATACTGCTTCTGCTTCCGATCGCGCTAACGAGTTTCCTTTCGACTTTGCCCCGCAGCCGACTCAAGATGCTGACTTGTTGCGGCAACTCGATTTCGTGCCCGGTTTGAAGCAAATCTTGACTGTGCGTCAAGTTCATGCCTTGGAACACGCTACCGTTTGGGTACTCAGTCAATCTGGCCCTGCAGCGACAGCAAAAGCCGATAATCAGTTATTGGGCGGGATGTCCACAGACGAAGGATTTTATCTTTACGGTCACGTTGACATCACACAGTTGCGTCGCGCAGTGGACGAAGCTTTGCACCGGATTGCTGGCGGAGAGTGGGATTTAGCCGTACATCCCCGCTGCGGCACAAATTTGTCCGTGGCAATGCTACTGACTGCTGGACTTGCTGTCGGTATCAATTTAGCCCTGCCAAAAGGGCCCATCCTGCAACTTTTAGGTTTGGGTGCTGCGGCTGCGGCTGCGGCTCAGTTAGCTCCTGACGCGGGTTCTCTGGCTCAGCGCTACGTGACAACTGCTATTCCGTTTAATTTGAGTGTAGTTGATATTTCTGTAAGTCAGGACTTCTGGGGACGCGAAGCTCATTTTGTGCGAGTGCATTGGGTAGAATAGCTGCACAGTATTAAGCCCGATCGATCGCAGTCACGGACACAAAAAAGTGTCAACAATCACGGACTGTGCAACCGGAATAGATCTAACTCATCTGCGTTAATCTGTGTTAATCTGCCTGTATCTGCGGTCAAAAAAAATAATTTCTTCACCGTAGATGACAAACGATTGACGCGGATTCACGCAGATGAATAGAATAGATATCTGAATAATTCTGATCCAGCGCGGATTTGATATAACTAATAACAATTAACTCATGATTTAGGGGTCATCGAAGCTCCTAAATGCGATCGGGATCTACTCCTAATTCTCGCAACTTCGCCGCCAATCTTTCAGCCCGTTGGCGCTCCACCGCAGCTTGCTGCTCCAGTTCCTGGAACCGAGCTTGTTCTGCTTTAATCAACCCTTCAACTAATGGCGGAGACAGTATTTCATTCACTGATAATGTCAGATTGGGAAATACTACAGATACCATTTGTTGCTCCGCCCTAAAATCAGTCTGGGTATAGATGTCTTCCCCTTCAGGAAAGGCTAAGACTCGCACCAATTCTTTGTTAGGTGTAGGGTCAACAATGATATATTCGGGCACGTTAGCTAGTTCGTACTCAGCTCGTTTAATCACGTAATCGGCGCGCCGATTTTGACTCACTACCTCTATCACTAACAGGGGCTTTTCCTCAAAATCGAGGATACCAGAACCTGGTCTAGCAGCAGCTTGTTCCAAAAGACTATGAGTGCAAACAACTACATCAGGAATCCGAGAAGTATCTTCTTCTGTTCTTACTCCTAAACCTGTTTTTGCTACTAAATCAAGATTGTGTTCAGCTAGGTAACGCTGCAATTTGTAAACTAAATATTCGCAAATTTTGATATGTAAAACTGTTGCGGTTGGCATCGGAATTAATTTGCCTTTGTACAGTTCATATTGTAGATCGGAATCAGTTTGATAAAATCGGTATTCTTCAAAGGTTAAGGTGGGTGAAGTATCAATTTGCTTTGATTTAACAACTGGCACTACAGATTGAGACATATCTTTTCACCGATGTCGATATAATTCTATTATATTCAATCTGCCTCGATCTGCGTGGATTTGCGGTTAAAAATTCCCAATTATCGATCGCACTCGCCACCAGAATTGTCAGAGAATAGTTGAATAGTGTAAAATCAATTTTGCGATCGCCCCGATCGCTCGATTTCACGCTTCAATACACCATCCGACACCCTATGTCAATCAAAAAAATTCTTTCCATAGCCCTGTTAGTTTTCATCCCCATTTCCATCGCCGCTGAGTATTTGCACTGGGGTTCCCTCACAGTTTTCATCACATCCGCTTTAGGTATTATACCTTTGGCGATTTGGTTGAGCACAGCAACAGAAGAAGTGGCGATCGTCACAGGGCCATCCATAGGCGGCTTATTAAATGCAGTTTTTGGCAATGCTACGGAATTAATTATTGCCATAGTTGCCCTCAAAGCCGGCTTGATTGACATTGTAAAAGCCAGCATCACCGGCACAATTATCAGCAACTTGCTATTAGTTATGGGATTGTCCATGCTGCTAGGAGGACTAAAGTACAAAGAACAAGAATTTAAGCCAGTCATCGCGCGGGTGAACGGTTCCACAATGACTCTAGCGGTGATTGCAATTCTGCTGCCGGCGATGGTGATTTACACCTCAAACGGAGTGGAACCAGCAGCCATTCAGAATCTTTCCTTAATAACTGCGATCGTCCTAATTGCAGTTTACGCCCTAACTCTGCTATTTTCCTTAAAAACTCACAGCTATCTTTACGATGTTGGGTTAGTCGAACTAGAGTCAGAAAATCCTCAAAATACCGATGAAACTACAGCGCACAAACCGAATTTGTGGCTGTGGGTAGGGGTGTTAGTTGCCTCAACTGTTGCCGTTGCTTTTGAATCAGAAATTTTCGTGGGCGTTGTCGAAGAAACTACCAAAGGATTGGGATTAACACCGCTGTTTACAGGGGTTATTCTGTTGCCGATTGTGGGCGGCGCAGCCGAATATGTAACTGCGGTGGGAGTTGCGATGAAAAACAATATGGATTTGTCAGTTTCTGTCGCGATGGGTTCGAGTTTGCTAGTGGCTTTGCTGGTGGCGCCGATATTGGTGATTATTGGATTAGTGATTCATCAGCCGATGGATTTAAACTTTAGTCCGTTTGAAGTAGTCGCAGTTGCGATCGCGGTGACAATAGCTAATCTAATCAGTCTCGACGGGCGCTCTAATTGGCTGGAAGGAGTGCTGCTTTTAGCAACGTATATTGTGTTAGCATCGGCATTTTACTTTCACCCCATTACTTGAATCAATCATTGTCGGTAGATCTTGAAGATGCGACTAAATCGTTTTAAAATGTGACTAAATCGCGCCATTTGTCTGCAGTCTTTCTTCCGACTCCTTGCAACCTTTCGACATCCTCCCAAGACTGAAAAGGCTGCCTTTCTCGCGCTGCAATAATTTTTTCCGCTAACTTCGGGCCTACTCCCGGTAAGGTTTCTAATTCTTGCTTAGTGGCTGCATTCAAATTAACTAATTTTTTCCCTGCAATTTGAGGTTTAGCATTCGCAGATTTTGAGGCTGCTTGTAGTGAATCGCATTCTTGTTTCTTAGCGTCGATTTTCTTTTTGATGCGGTGGGGAATTCCCAAGATTGCACCTTTGTAAAGCCGATCGAACTCCCGCTCAAAATGGGCCGCAACTGTCGGACTCTCGATCGCCAGCAACGTCTCATCATTCCCGTGATTTGCAGCCTCACTCCAGTTGTGAGAACCTGTAAGCACGGTATTTCCGTCGATAACGCCGAACTTGTGGTGCAGGCGATCGCCCATTGGTAACAGCGGCACCCCCACCGTAGTCAGCGGCTTTCTCCACGGGCGATTGTCCGCTTCCCAGCGGCAATCTTGCATAAAAGTCGCCCCCATCATGTCTAAACCTTCGCTGTAAGGGCGATAAATGAAATTTGAGTCAATCAAACCTCGCACCGCAACACCCCGCCTAGCGGTAATTTCCAGAGTATTTGACAACCGCTGAGCCGAAAATACAAACAGTGCCAAATCCACTGACTTTTTCGCACTGCCCAAGTTTTTGTTAATCAAACTGTTGACGCTATTTTCCCAAGGCAAAGTCGTAGTTGTCGGCGAGAATTGCACCGCAACAGTGGCATTTCCTACTATTACTTTTTGGACATAACGAAACGGTTTTTTGATGCCAAATTTGCTGTCCGGTTTACCTCCTGGCCCGTCGCCCCACATGATGTTAAATTCTTGAGTAAATATTTTTGCTAATTCAGGGCTGGCAATTTTTAATAAATTGTTGGCATTGCCGCGACTTGCTGCTGTTTTGAAATCGCCGTGGATATCGCTGGTTGTAAAATTAGCAGAAGTTACGATTACTGTTTTGTTATCAATAACTACAAATTTGTGGTGCATCAAACCGCTGCCTTTACTGCCGTCAGCAGTATCGTCAATGACAGGAATTCCCGCATTTTTGACAATTACTAAAGCATCGTTTTGTTTGATTTCTTCCGGGCTTAATTTGCCGTCTTTATTGGTATCGGCAAGTTGGACGAATTCGTTGTAACGATCGCGATCTCGTTCGGGTAATTTCGCTAATTCTAGGGTTGTATAATCGCTCCAAGGGCGTGTATACAGATGTTCGACTATTAATCTGACTTTAATGCCCGATCGCGCGCGATCGGCCATTTGTCGCGCAATACCGGGCAAGCGAAACTCTTGAACCGCAACATCTACCGTCGATCCAGCACTGGCTACTGCCTCGGCGACCAACTTTTCTAAATCATCCCCAGGTCTAGTTTGCGCGCGGTAAGGCTCTGTATAATTAGAAGTGAGGGACTGATTGAAGTATACTTGCAACAAGGCGTCTTGAGGCAGCGGAGGCAGACTCGGAGGCAAATTCTGCACCTCTTGCTTTGGTTGTCCGCAACCCGCCAGAGCGATCGCCAGCAGTCCAGCACAACACAAACCGAGTAAATTATCATAAAGTACAGTCACAAAATTTTAAATTTTATTGAGGTTATAGGCTTACCCACAATTCAAACATATTCGATAAAGTCAACTTAGAACCTATAAATTTTATGAAAGGGAATAGATTTTACGTCTTGTAGAACTGCCTCGATGCCGGAAGCATCACTGGTAGGGTAGCAGCATTCAGGGGCGTGGGTCAAACCCGATACTGCTGCTTTATGGCTAAAAGAAAAACAATTTTTGATTGCGGTCACAAAGGATATGGTAAAGCGTGCCATCGCTGCACGCAAGAGTTGGCAGCGCAGCAGCAATATGTTGAAATGCTGGCAGAAAAACAAACCAAAAAACAAGAGAGGGAAGCATCATTTGCTAAAGATGCGATCGATCTCAGAGGTCTACCCGACCATGTAGTTACTAAAGCTCGCGCAATTATAGCAGCTTTGGGGGAAAATAAGAATTACAGAGATTTCGGCGGCAAACGCCTGCGTCACAACCGATGGATTGTGAGCATTCCTGTAACACGCAACTACAGAATGCTTTGTGAAGATTGCGGGACTTTCTTAATCCCCCAAAAAGTTTTGTCCCACGAAGACTACAATGTCTGTAAACCTGGGAGTCATTAGTCATTAGTCATTAGTCATTGGTCATTAGTCATTAGTTATTCGTTCTTTAAAATTATGCAAATTTATCTCGACTATAGCGCTACAACGCCGACACGCCCAGAAGCAATTGATGCTATGCAAAAAGCCCTAACTCAATATTGGGGAAATCCTTCTAGCTTGCACGAATGGGGACAAAGGGCGGCCACTGCTTTAGAATTAGCTAGAATGCAGGTTGCTAGCCTAATTAACGCACTACCAGAATCGATAATTTTTACTTCCGGCGGCACTGAAGCGGACAATTTGGCAATTATGGGAATTGCCCGTCTTTATACAAAGCCGCAGCATATCATTATTTCCAGCGTAGAACATTCCGCAGTCGCAGAACCGGCGCGACAACTCGAACAGTGGGGATGGGAAGTAACGCGATTACCGGTGGATAAATTGGGGCGAATTCACCCCTTGGATTTGCAAGAAGCATTGCGATCGAATACAGTGTTAATTTCGATTGTTTACGGGCAAAGTGAAGTTGGCACGCTGCAACCAATTGAAGCATTATCACAAATTGCCCGATCGCGCAATATCATATTTCATACCGATGCAGTTCAAGTAGCCGGGAAACTGCCAATAGACGTGCAGAAATTCCCCGTAGACTTGCTTTCGCTTTCGAGTCACAAACTTTACGGGCCGCAAGGTGCAGGCGCGCTTTACGTGCGTCCGGGACTGGAATTAGCGCCAATGTTGGGGGGGGGCGGACAAGAGTTGAAACTGCGTTCAGGGACGCAAGCGCTGCCCGCAATCGTGGGTTTTGGAGTGGCGGCGGAGTTGGCTTTGCAGGAAATAGATACAGAAACAGCGAGATTGATTGAATTGCGCGATCGCCTTTTTGACAAATTAGCCCACATACCCAGTTTAGTACCAACGGGCGATCGATATAACCGACTGCCGCACCACACCAGTTTTTGCATTGTCTCCCCCCAATGTAGCCCTTACCAAGGAATAGATACAGGGCGAATCACAGGAAAAACTCTCGTGAGACAGCTAAACTTAGCAGGAATTGGCATAAGTTCCGGTTCCGCTTGCAACAGCGGTAAACTAACAGCAAGCCCAGTTTTGTTAGCAATGGGATATAGCGAAAATGATGCTGTTTGTGGAATTCGCTTGACACTGGGACACCAAACAACCGAAGCTGATATTGATTGGACAGTAATTGCGATCGGGCAAATATTAGATAGATTAATGCCCAAAGTAGCATTGTGTAGGAATTAGAAACAATCTCAGAAACCTGGTTTTTTCCAATATCTTCGCCTCTCACTAAAAATTTTCGCAAAAACCCGGTTTCTCGCCACACGCACAATCTCAGAAACCTGGTTTTTTCCGATATCTTCGCATCAAATCGAATATCTTGGCAAAAACCCGGTTTCTCGCCACACGCACAATCTCAGAAACCTAGTTGTAAGGATTTAGGTCAAAAAAACTTCAGTGACAAAAGCTGGTAAAATAGGCGTTGCTGAATTAGAGTATGAACGGCTAAATATACAAATCCCAAAACTATTGTTTACAAAGATTCTGGATTTTTGTAAACAACAGTTTTGATCTCCTGTTCGGTCGATTGACCGATTTAAATCAGGTTCGTATAGCGAACTAAAGTCCGCACGCGCGATCGAATGGTTTTTGCTATTAATCTACCGGACGCGATCTCATACTCCGATCGATCAACGTGACATTTCTCCTATTCATAGTTTAATTCAGCAACGCCTTAAATCGGTATTAATTCTCGTGTTTGATTGTAGTGGATTGTGTGTGATATACACTTCGTTACAATCCCGAAAACCTTCCAAATTGGCAGTTTAGAGCTTGTGTAAACTAATAAAAACAAAGGCGGCACCCAGATTTGAACTGGGGGTGGAGGTTTTGCAGACCTCTGCCTTACCACTTGGCTATGCCGCCGTTACGTCAGAAAATTGACGTTATACGATAATACACCAAATCCTGATTATTTCAACATATCTTTCAAAAATTTCCATCGCCCGAAGTTCGTTAGCGAAGCCCTCGAAGAGGATCGCCCCCACAACCCCATCCCAGGCTAATCTATAAATAGCTCGATCGCCTCCGCTTCGCCCGCAACAGCAGCCATGACAACAGTTTCTCCCATCCGAGTCGCCCAAATCACCGACACTCACTTGTTTGCACACATCGATCGACAATGGAAAGGGATTTCAACAGCCCGCACCCTCGAAACAGTTCTCGATCGCCTGCAACAGATACAGCCGCCGCCAGACTTACTTTTGCTGACAGGAGATTTATCCCAAGACGAAACAGCCGAATCTTACGAACTCCTGGCCTCCTTGATTTGCCCCCTCAACATCCCCGCTTACTGGATACCTGGGAATCACGACAACATCCCAGTTATGCACCAAATATTAGATAACCCGCCTATTTCCCCAGAAAAATCATTTCACTTGGGAAACTGGCAGTTTCTGCTGCTTTCGAGTGTCGAAGCCGGATGCGACGGCGGGCGGCTTTCCCCGGAGAGTTTGGATTGGCTGGACTCTCAACTGCAACAAACGGGCGATCGATTTGTTACGATTGCTTTGCACCATCATCCGCTGGCGATCGACTGTGAAATCATGGACAGCATGATGCTGCACAATGCCGCTGAATTTTTCGCAATTGTCGATCGATATCCTCAAATCAAAATCGTTCTTTGCGGCCATATTCACCAAGAATTTCACCAACAGCGAGGCGGAGTTTCCTACTTGGGCACACCGAGTACCTGCATCCAACTGTTACCCAAAACCTCTCCGATTGTCCTCGACACCATCGGGCCCGGATTTAGATTGCTCGAATTGGCGATCGACGGTACTTGGGATACTAAGATTGAGCGAGTAGCCGGAGAACCTGCAAAATCTTGATATTTGACAGTTTAGAGGTCGTTGTGCGATGACCCAATCGAAGAATTATCTTATTTCCCGTAAAATAACCGTTACCAAGTTCGATCGTTCGGACTTGTGTGCGCCTCAAAACTCAGAAAACAGAAGTCCTCACTACCAACCATTTATCCTCACTGCAAACCGATTTAATAGTCTGCGTTCAAGGTGACATGATATCAAGCAGGTTTGCGATCGTACAATCACAAGTCCTAGAACATATTTTTTGCGCTGTTACATATGCTAAAAAATATTTGTAGACAATATACAAAATTGTCAATCTGTCAAAAGATATATTTTATTATTCATTCATATATTTTATCATTTGTAATGACCGTAGATTGCAGAAATAGCGAGAGCGATCGGCAACTAACAACAATAGATCGGGCAACTTTAAAACACAGGAAAAACTTAATATGTCTGAAGTCAATGGCGTCATGATGCAGTATTTCCACTGGTACACCCCCGATGACGGAAACCTGTGGAATCAGCTAGCCGAATCAGCAAAAGATTTAGCTAAAATTGGCGTTACATCTCTGTGGTTGCCACCCGCTTATAAAGGAACGGGCGGCGGTATGGATGTGGGCTATGGTGTCTACGACTTATTCGATTTAGGCGAATTCGACCAAAAAGGGTCAGTACGCACTAAATACGGTACAAAAGATGAGTATTTGCGCGCAATCAAAGCTGCCCAAGATGCTGGAATTCGGATTTATGCCGATGTTGTCTTCAACCACAAATTAGGTGCCGATGCCCAAGAAGAAGCCGAAGCCACACCCTTCAATATGGATAACCGGAATGCCACCGTAGGCGAATATCAAAAAATTAAAGCTTGGACGCATTTTACTTTCCCAGGCCGCGACAAAAAATATTCCAGCATGGAGTGGCATTGGTGGCATTTTGACGCTATTGATTACAACGTTTACAACACAGAAGCCAAGGCAGTTTACTTGCTAAAAGGCAAACAATTTGATTACGGAGTAGACTTAGAAAAAGGCAACTTTGACTACCTCATGGGTTGCGACTTAGATATGGACAACCCAGAAGTCACCGGGGAATTAAAATACTGGGGCGAGTGGTACGTAGATACAACAAACGTTGACGGATTTCGTTTCGATGCCGCCAAACACGTAGCAGCCGAATTTTTCCAAGAATGGTTGGAACACGTCCGCAACTATGCCCAACGCGACCTATTTGCCGTCGGCGAATATTGGTCTTACGAAGTGGAAGCTTTGCACTACTTCATCCAAGCAACGGACGGTAAAGTATCCTTATTTGATGCACCCCTCCACTATAACTTCCACGCTGCTAGCAAGGCCGGCAACAGCTACGACTTGCGAACAATTTTTGACGGCACCCTCGTTCAACAGCAACCCGCTCTAGCCGTTACTTTGGTTGACAACCACGATTCGCAACCCTTACAATCTTTAGAATCAGTTGTCGAGTCTTGGTTTAAACCCCTTGCCTACGCTTTAATTCTACTGCGGAGTGAAGGATATCCCTGTATTTTTTACCCGGATTATTACGGCGATCGCTATAAAGATACAGCAAATGATGGCAATGAATACGAGATTTGGTTAGACAAACATCAGTGGATTCTAGATAAATTGCTGTTTGCGCGCCAAACCTATTCCTACGGCAATCAATACGATTACTTCGACCATGCTAACACAATTGGCTGGACGCGACTAGGAAACGAAGAACACCCTGGTGGCATGGCTGTGGTACTAAGTAATGGAGGCGATGGCACTAAGTTTATGGAAGTCGGACAGCCCAATCGAACTTATATTGACATCATGGAACACGTCAAAGAACCCATCGCAACTAATGACGATGGTTGGGCAGATTTTAGGTGTAACGCCGGTTCAGTTTCTGTCTGGGTTCCGCAGCAGTAAGCATGACCGTAATCTTGACGGAATCCTCTGTCTAAAGTAGGGTGCGCTAGGCGCACCTTACCGCTACAATTATCGCAGCAAACAAATTTTTACTTAGCTGTTTTTGATGACTCAAGCCTATTCGTAGTGATGACTTCAGTCCTATATCTCTATACTTATATTTATAAAAATCTCCCCCAAAAAAATTACATAAAAAAATATGAAACTTGCAGAAAAAGTTGCCGTTATTACCGGCGGCGGGTCGGGAATTGGTCGTGCCGCAGCAATTTTAATGGCCAAGGAAGGCGCAAAAGTTGCTATTATCGATCTAAGTTTAGAAACGGCGCAAGAAACAGTCCGCAAACTAATAAATGAAGGAGGCAGCGGGCTGGCAATTGCCGCAGATGTGGGTCATTCTGGGCAAATGCAGCAGGCATTTCAAACAATTTTTGACGAATATCAAAGAATTGATATTGTGTTCGCCAATGCGGGGATTAACGGTATCTGGTCGCCGGTAGAAGAGATAGGACTCGATGAGTGGGAACAGACAATTAACACCAATCTGACGGGAACATTTTTGACTGTAAAATATGCAGTTCCTTATTTAAAAAAACAAGGAGGTTCGATTGTGATTACCTCATCGATTAATGGCACCAGAAGCTTCAAAAAAGTTGGCGCTACAGCTTACGCTTGCAGCAAAGCTGCCCAAGTAGCTTTAGCAAAAATGCTGGCGCTAGAACTTTCTCCAAGTCACATCAGAGTCAATGTTATCTGTCCGGGCGGGGTGCTGACTGCGATCAATGAAAGCACTGTTAAGCGCCATCTCGATCGCATTCCAGTTGACCGTGATTGCCTTCAAGATATGATTCCTTTGACTGATAATACCGCTGGTTCCAGCCTAGATATCGCGAAATTAGTGTTATTTCTCGTATCGGATACCTCCAGTTTTATCACGGGTACTGAAGTCTGGATTGATGGCGGCGGTTCTTTGATTTAAAGTCTCAATCAGTTTACAGTTAACCGTTAACCGACTAATGACTAATGACTAACTCTCCATTTTTTAACAGCATTTTGCAATGTCTGCGGCAGCCAGTCATCGTACTGAGGATAAACAGGCAAACGTTGCACGAGCTGCCATCCGGCTGCTGCTAAAATTTCTGTTAAAGTTTGATGTTGCAGGTGAGGATAATCGGGATTAACTTCATCTAATGGCCCGATTCCGCCTAAATCTGTCGCACCGGCTTCTAAACAAGCCAGCAATATGTCCGGCTGTGAAACTAAATTGGGCGGGATTTGCAGGGAGATTTCTGCAGGTAAAATGCTGCGGGCGATCGCAATTACTTGTGGCATTTTTGTAGCATCAAAAACTTCACCGTCCCAACTTTGCTGATTTCCGGGGCTGTGGGGCTGGAGGATAACTTCTTGAATGTGATTGTAACGGAAATGAATCCGGGCGATCGCCTCCAGAGTCTCAATCCAATCAGCCTCGCTTTCCCCGATTCCCAACAGCAAACCAGTCGTAAACGGAATCTGTAATTCCCCAGCCCATTCTAACTGTTGCAGCCGCAGCGCCGGCACTTTACTCGGTGCGTGTCGGTGAACAGTTTGTAACAAATCGGGGGACAACTGTTCTAGCATCAGCCCCATTGAAACATTCACCTGTTTTAACTGCGCCATCTCCTCAAAGCTGAGCGGCCCAACATTAGTATGCGGCAAAAATCCGAGACTAAGTGCCAGTTCGCACAAATCGTAAATCCGCTGAAACCAAGCTTTTCGCCGTTGACTATTGGGATGTACTTCGCCGCTGAGGATCAGAATTTCAATTACACCTTGAGGAAGCAGCAACTCAAGCTGTGTTTCGGCTTCTGGGAGTGTCAGCCAAGGACTTTGCAGCGGTTGGGCCCGAAAATTGCAATAGGTGCAGCGGTTGAAACACTCGTAGGTGGGAACCAGAGTATAAGCGGGGCTGTAGGTGACGGTGCGGGACATTCCTTGGGATTTTGAGCGATCGGACTCGATCGACAACTATATATATAAGTGCGAGTTTTGCGGTTGGCGATCGCAAAACTTCATCTATCTTAACACTCACGCCAGTCCCGAATCGCCTTGCCAGCTAGATTATGAAGATTATTTTTTTCGTGCGATCGCCTGCAAACTCCGAACTCTGCTTTATTAAATCCCCACACAGCAAGCATTAGAAGATAAAATAAGATTTAATTATATTTAATATAAGAAAAACTGTAGTTAAAAACCCTTTACAAACTGAAATAAAAGGTTTATGTTATATACATGGCGGAACAAAAAGCCGTCACGAACATTGAAAACCAAATAACGCAATCATAAATACATGACAGCCACCTTACAGCAGCGCGAAAGCGCCAACCTGTGGGATCAGTTTTGTAACTGGGTCACCAGCACCGACAACCGCATCTATGTAGGTTGGTTCGGCGTCCTGATGATTCCTACACTACTGACAGCCACAATCTGCTACATCACTGCCTTCATCGCAGCCCCTCCCGTAGACATCGACGGCATCCGCGAACCTGTTGCAGGTTCCTTGATGTTCGGTAACAACATCATCACAGGTGCAGTTGTTCCTTCGTCTAACGCTATAGGTCTTCACTTCTACCCAATCTGGGAAGCAGCTTCCCTCGATGAGTGGTTGTACAACGGCGGCCCCTACCAATTGGTAGTATTTCACTTCCTGATCGGCATTTTCTGCTACATGGGTCGTGAATGGGAACTGTCCTACCGCTTAGGTATGCGTCCTTGGATTTGCGTAGCTTACTCTGCACCAGTTGCAGCAGCAACCGCAGTATTCTTGATCTACCCAATCGGACAAGGTTCATTCTCAGACGGTATGCCCTTGGGTATCTCCGGTACATTTAACTTCATGATCGTGTTCCAAGCCGAGCACAACATCCTGATGCACCCCTTCCATATGTTGGGAGTAGCTGGTGTCTTCGGTGGTAGCTTGTTCTCCGCCATGCACGGTTCCTTAGTTACATCTTCTTTGGTTCGCGAAACAACTGAAACCGAGTCGCAAAACTACGGTTACAAATTCGGTCAAGAAGAAGAAACCTACAACATCGTTGCAGCCCACGGCTACTTCGGTCGTTTGATTTTCCAATACGCTTCTTTCAACAACAGCCGTTCCTTGCACTTCTTGTTAGGTGCATGGCCAGTAGTAGGCATCTGGTTTACCGCTTTGGGTATCTCCACGATGGCTTTCAACTTGAACGGTTTCAACTTCAACCAATCGATTATCGACTCTCAAGGTCGTGGTATCAATACCTGGGCTGATGTGATCAACCGCGCTAACTTGGGTATGGAAGTAATGCACGAGCGCAACGCTCACAACTTCCCGCTCGACTTGGCTGCGGCCCAAACGACTCCCGTAGCAATGGTTGCTCCTTCTATCAACGGCTAAGTTTTAGCTTTTGATTAACAAAAAGCGCTCCTAGAAATAGGGGCGCTTTTTGTTTGGAAATTTTTTTTTTGACCTCATTCTTGCTTAGACGTTTTGCACTCATTGGCTTTCAATTAGTGAATTATTTGCGTTCATCTGTGTCTTTCGGTTGAACTCTGCGGTTAACAGATCGAACTATTTATGGAAGAGGTCTCTTCTATCCGTTGAATCCGTTAAATCGGGGTTCGCGCGATCGTTGCCCGACTTTCTTTCATGCTGGAATTTTTTACGACTACTATAGAATATAGCGGCGACTAGGCCGATCGACATACTGTGACATACTCCACGCGCGAAACCTCATATAATGGTCTAGGGTTCCAATAGTCGGATTCAGGATATGTGAGACTTGCCGTAAAGAGTTCGCTAGCAGCAATGCAATTGTGTCAATTCCAGAATCTAACCACAGACAAATGTAGCCGATCGGGAGTCGCTCCTCACCGTCCGAAGCACTCTATCTGTAAGGAGGATTTGTATTATGAAAGATGGACCAGAAGTAAGCCGCATCTCCACAGCAGTCATTGCCGGTGTTTGCGGGTTCGCTTTAGCAGCGGGAGGGGGTATTGCCTTGTGGACGGCGAACCGTTCGCCAAACTCCGCAGAGACGCACTCCTCCGCTCCGACTACCGCTCCGGCGCTGTCCCCAACTCCTGCAGAATCCCCTGCTGTAATTATTCCCGTACCTCCTCCCAATCCTGTTGAGGTGCCGCAGGCTCAGACTCCACAGACTCTGCCACAGCAGGCTCTGGTTTCCAAGTCGCCACAGCCAAAGCCTTTGCCGGAGGCTGGTGCTCCAACAGTCCAAGTTTACTGGGTTAAAGGGGCCGGTGGTAAATTTGAAGCAGTTCCTACGAAAGTAGCTGTCAAACCTGCTGACGAGCCTAATACAGCTTTAGAAGCTGCTTTTAACAGTTTGTTGGCTGGGCCCAAGGATGCAACTGTTTATAGCGAAATTCCCCAGGGGACAAAACTCCGCAGTTTGAGTGTCAAGAATGACGGAGTTTATGTCGATTTGTCGGCAGAATTTACTTCGGGCGGAGGCAGCACTTCGATGACTGGCCGGTTAGGGCAAGTTATCTATACGGCTACGAGTTTAAAACCGAATGCTAAGGTTTGGATTTCGGTGGATGGCAAGCCTTTAGAACTTTTGGGTGGCGAAGGTTTGGAGGTTGCTCAGCCGAGTACCCGCCAAAGTTTTGACAAAAATTTTCCTCTTTAAAAATTAGGAGTCATTAGTTATTAGTCATTAGTGCTGTCCCCGCTTGCGAAGATCATCGATCGGAATGAAAAAAGTAGGGATTGATAACTGATAACTGATAACTGATGATATTTTTATATTTTACAAAAAATAATATTTTCTGAGTGCAGTGCGATCGTGCAGCTAAGTGTCCCGCTCGTTTGTCAGATATAATTCCGCCGTTACCGGATTTGATATAACTGATGGCTGGGGACTAATGAGGTTTGCTATTGGGGGGCGATCGCACTTGTGACTAATGACGTTAACTGGTGGCTTTCCCAGAGCCTGGAAACCCATGTAAGCGAGCCAGAGCCGAACCATCTGCCATGCTCTCGAAGAGCATGGTAAGGAATAGTCCTGCAAATCCTGCAAGGATTGCTGTAATGACTAACAACTAAGGACTAAGGACTAACAACTAACAACTAAAAACTAATTTTTAGTATTTGATGTCAGGCTAAATGCTCTAAAGTGCAGGGCTTGCTCTTCGATCCTGGTAGCAAGCCGATCGCACACCATATTGCACAGCTCAAAAATTAACTCGTCCTGCACCTTATAATAAGCTGAAGTCCCTTCGCTCCGGCGAGTGAGGATACCAGCTTGCACCATAAGTTTGAGGTGCTTAGAAACATTGGCTTGACTCGTTTGAGTAGCTTCCACCAACTCTTGCACGCATTTTTCGCCGTCGCGAAGCAAGTTCAAAATTCGTAAACGCATTGGTTCGCTCAGGATGCTGAAATACTCAGCAACTTGTTGCACAACCTCTTGCGGGACAGGCTGGGATGACTTCATCAAACTCACCGGAGAGAAGCGATTTGGAAATATTAGGATTTATTCCATAACAATAAAGTAATCTTTCAATCCGGATTAATTCGCATCAAAACTTGACCGTATTCGACAGGTTCCGCATTTTGGACTAAAATTTCCATCACTTGACCGGACACTTCATCAGCATCAATTTCGTTCATCAGCTTCATCGCTTCGATAATACAAACTGTCTGGCTGACTTTGATCCGATCGCCCACATTGACAAAAGGTGGCTCATCGGGGCCTGCAGCGCGATAAAAGGTTCCTACCATCGGCGAGATAATTGGCACCCATTTGGTATCGACAGGAGGAGAAACGGCAGCAGAAACGGCAGCAGGGGGATGAGCCTGAGCCGCTCCTGAATTTTCGCCAACAGCATCCGGTGATGCCACAGTGGAGCTACTAGCAGCACCCAAGGCGATCGGAGCGATTGTCGCAGCAGCAGGGAGCGCTGCAGCGGTGCTTGGTTCGCTGGCTAGAATGCCTTTGCGTACTGTCAGTTCAAGCTCCCCACTTTTTAACGTCAGTTCCGAAATGCCTGTTTTGTCTAAAACAGTTAGCAATTCGCAAAGCTGGTTTAAGTCTAATTCCACAGCAAATTAAAGGGTAATTGAGAATTGATAATTGAAAATTAGGAATCCGGCGCAGCCAGGAAACTCACCGAGTTTGGAGATAAAAGGGATAGTTTTTAAGCTTTGAGCGATAAGTGTGGAATTTTTAGCTATTTAACTTAAAACTCTAAAACCCGAACTCAAAACTCCCTTTTCCTCCGTCGTTTCTACTCTCGACCGAGGTACTTGTCTTCACGAGTATCAATCCGAATCCGTTCTCCAATCGAAATAAATAGAGGCACCATAATCTGAGCGCCCGTGGAGAGGATGGCGGGTTTGCTGCCACCGGTGGCAGTATCTCCTTTGACTCCGGGATCGGTTTGCGTCACTTCCAAGACGACAGAGTTGGGCAGATCCACTTCCATGATTTGGTCATTCCAGCGAAGGATGCTGACTTCCATTCCTTCAGTGAGATATTTGACACGATCGCCTATTTCCTTAGCACTGAGGCGACTTTCCTCGTAAGTTTCCATATCCATAAAGACAAACTGGTCGCCTTCTTTATAGGTATGCTGCATCGAGCTCTTTTCGAGATTGGCTTGAGGCATATTCTCCCCAGCCCGGAAAGTTTGTTCTACTACGCTTCCTGTTTGGACGTTTTTTAATTTTGTCCGCACAAAAGCTGAGCCTTTTCCTGGCTTAACGTGGAGGAATTCGATAACCCGCCACACGCCGTTATTCCATTCAATTGAAACACCTGTTCGGAAGTCGTTACTGGAAATCATATAAAAAATTTTTGCGGGCAATCCCGTCGCCGGAGGGCACGGGGGAACTACAGTCAGTCGATTTTAGATTTGCCATTTTTCGATTTGAGATTTACTGGTGGCTGAGTGAGTCACCAAAGCAGGAACCTCGGTCTAAAATGTTCGATCTCTCCACGACAGGAGTCTGGGGATTGTATCAGTTTTTGAGCAGTGTCAGCTTAAAGCCGCAGTCTAGCCGACGGCATCAAAAAGCAATTGGCATTTTATTTTACCGTTGAAAGGGAGCAACTTCTGTACCGAAAGCTAAAAAGCTCTCTCAGGAACGAAGTTTGGGAACGGATGTAACGGTTAGAAGGCGGGCAGCGCTGTGGGAAGATAAAAGAGGCAATAAAAGTTAAAGTTATGTTGCATTTGCAGAATTTCTCGATCGATAGGTGCAAGCGCTTGGTCAAAACCGTCGCTTTAGCACTCCTGCTGTTCTCACTCTCCCTGAGTTTCAGTGAAGTATCCCATGCCAAACGCCCCAGCAGTATGCCTGCGGGGAATGCGATTACCGACGGCCGGGCGCTGCTGCGCTTAGCTTTACCGATTGACAATCAGACTGTGCGAGAATTGCAAATCAGTCTCGAAGATATTGGCAACCACATACGTTCTAAGCGTTGGGGGCCCATTAGCAGCGATGTCAGCAAGGCTTCAAGGATTCTCAACCTGCGGGAGTCAGATATTTTAGCGAGTATTCCCGAGGCGCAAAAGCCGGAAGCTGAGGCGCTAGTCGTGCGAGTCAAGGAGGGAGTTGCCCAACTGGAAAAGGCTGTTGAGGCTAAAGACAGGGAAAAAGTGATTGATTTGAAAGCCACAATCCTCGGTTCGGTAGGCGAAATCCAAGAGTTGATGGTGACAAAGTTTCCGTTTGAAGTACCGGCAAAGTATGCTAATCTGCCTCAACTGAAAGGGCGCGCTACTGTGGCTGTGGAAACTCAAAAGGGGAAAATGACTCTTGTGGTTGACGGTTACAGCGCGCCGGTGACTGCTGGTAATTTTGTGGATTTGGTCGATCGAGGTTTTTATGACGGTTTATCGTTTATTCGATCGGAAGAATCCTATGTTTTGCAAACTGGAGACCCCGAAGGCAAGGAAGTGGGTTTTATTGACCCAGCTACTGGCAAATATCGGAATATTCCGCTAGAAGTGCTCGTTAGAGACGACCAAGAACCTGTTTACGGGATTACTCTAGAAGATGCGGGGCGCTATCGCGACGAACCTGTTTTGCCTTTTTCGGCTTTTGGTACTGTGGCGATGGCTAGGGAAGAAGCCGAGCCCGACAGCGGTTCTTCTCAATTTTTCTTTTTCTTGTTTGAACCTGAACTTACGCCCGCTGGTTTGAATCTGTTGGACGGTAGATATGCTGTTTTTGGTTACGTGACTGAAGGAAAAGAGGTTTTGGAGCAACTGAAGCAGGGAGACAAGATTGTATCTGCTAAGGTGATTAAAGGTAAGGAAAATTTAGTTCAACCTCAAGTTTGATCGGCACGCAAACAAAGACGGCGATTTAAATCGCTAGCAACGCGATCGCACAAACAAAGCCCGCTTCTGCGGGCTGCAAGAATCAATTAAGACGGTGATTTAAATCGCTTCTACAAAAACAAAGCCTGCCTCCGTAGGCTGCAAAAATTTATTAGATAAGTAGAAGTTGAATTAACATCATTATTTCATTTAGTTTTATTCAGCGTTATTCAAACTCGCAATGCAATCGATTTTATGGCAATTTTAGAATTTTTATTGGTAATTGGTTTGGGCGGATTCGCAGGCTTGTTGATTGTCAATAATCTGAATGAAAGCAAGCAAAAGCGACAGTTGGATGAGGCTTTTTATCAGTTATTGGAAAATCAAAACAGTCAGATGTCGCTGATTCAGTTGGCCGCCAGCGCTAGGGTGGAGGCTGAAGTTGCTCAGGAGTATTTAAACCGGCAAGTTAAAGTTTTTTCGGCTATTTTAGAAGTGGATGATGAAGGAGATACTTTTTATCGATTTCCTAGGTTGCGCTTGCCGCCGAGTTCGGGTAAGGAATGGTAAGAAGAAGGAAGAAGGAAGAAGGAAGAAGGAAGAAGGAAGAAGGAAGAAAGGTTTAGTTATCTAGCGCCGTGAAGTCAGAAGAGATACACAGTAAGCTTGAGTGGGAGTCATATTTTATATTTAATTAAGTGGATTTATTTAAAGTGCGAAAGTTCGATAGACTAATTGCTAATTATGAAAGTTAAGGATATCGGAGAACAAGGTCTTTTAAGCATACTGCAAAAATTCTGCCCCGCCGAAATTGTGGGAGATGATTGTGCGGTACTTCCGACAAATCCTCACCAATCTCTGGCGGTGACGACGGATATGTTGGTGGATGGTGTGCATTTTAGCGATCGCACCACAGGCCCTTATTATGCAGGCTGGCGCGCCGCAGCGGCAAATTTGTCGGATCTCGCGGCAATGGGAGCAACCCCTCTGGCGGTGACGGTAGCCCTGGCTGTGAGTGCGGATACGGCTGTGGATTGGGTGGAAGAGTTTTATCGGGGGATGACGGCTTGTTTGGAAGTTTATCATACGCCGATCGTCGGTGGGGATGTGGTGCGATCGCCCGTGGTGACAGTTGCGATTACTGCTTTTGGACAAGTTGAGTGCGATCGTACCATCTGTCGGTCTAATGCGCGATCGAATTGGGGGATTGTGGCGACTGGCGTGCACGGAGCCTCCCGCGCGGGATTAGAATTGTTGTTGAATCCAGAATTTGGACTCAATCTGGAAAATGGCGATCGAACTTCTCTAATTCTCGCTCATCAGCGGCCTAAACCGAGACTGGATGTTTTGCCGGTTGTTTGGGAAATTTTAGATGCTGCGGGTGAATTTTCCATCGCCGGAATGGATAGCAGCGACGGTTTAGCTGATGCGATTGTGCAAGTTTGTCGGGCTAGCGGTGTGGGTGCAAAAGTCGATCGCACGAAAATACCAATTCCCCATAGTTTAAGCGAAATCGTATCTACTGAAAAGGCTCTGGATTGGGCGTTGTACGGCGGCGAAGATTTTGAGTTAGTGTTGTTTTTGCCGATCGCCCGTGCTAAGCTATTGGTCGATCGAATTGGTGATGGTGCTGCGATCGTGGGAATCACTACCGAAAGCAAGGATATTTTGTTGAGTGATAGCAGCGGTATTTGTCCTGATGTGGGCTTAAAGATCGATCGAGGATTTCAACACTTTTGAATTCTCTCTTATTTCTTAGTCCGCGGAGGCGGACATCGTTTGTGTAGACGCGGTTTCAACCGCCGAGTTTTTCTTTGTATAGACGCGGTTTCAACCGCCGAGTTTTTCTTTGTATAGACGCGGTTTCAACCGCCGAGTCTTTCTTCTGCCGCTTCCTGTACAATATCATTAACTGGTGGACGTTGGGAATCGGGCAATCTCCGAGGTTCAGACTTGCGCCGAAACCATCTCAAATGATTAATCTTCCACGCACCATTAATCCAGCCCATCAATCCAGAAACCAGAATTACAACCAAAAGACTCAACAACAGACTAGCTACAGCCGGATGAAGCACATCCCCTTTTTGAGGTATTCTGAACACTAGGGGTGTCTGGATATAATTTGAAACCGCAGACACCACAAGGCCTCCAGCCCCTAATCCAGTACCCCATATTTGAATAGTTCTTTCTAAAGAGCGATCGATTTCTGCTTGTTCGATATCCACAATCCCCGCTACCAAATCCACCGCAATCTTAATCAAATCAGTACCATGTTTAAAATAGCCTAAATCGCCCTGAATTTGTCGTTGAAAATACGGACAACTTCTCTCAATAAAAAAATTAAATGCGCTCAATTTATCCGTTGAAAATTGCCATTTATAAGAAATCTCAGACAGTTGTTCCTGATAATTGTAAACATGAATATTTATCGTATTATTAAAATCTTCGAGATATTCTAAGGCTCTTTCATAATTCAAACTTTCTCCCAGTAACTCTTTTAGTTTGATTTTGAGATAGGTTAAAGACTTATCTAGATTAACATTTTCCTGGGAATCAACATCATTGTTCGATTCAAACTCAGCGATTTTTGTTTGTAAGCTAGCGATTGTCACCTCAATTTCTACATATAGTTTCTTAAGTAAATCATAATTGCTGCGGCTATCCAGAAAAGCTTTAGTGATTTTATGGCGGTAATAAAACAGTTCAAACAAAGGTTGAATAATTTGCCCTAATTTGTCCTCAATATCATCATCAACCAGAGAAACAAAGACTTGCAGTTGACTTTTTATCGAACTATACTCAAAAATTGGAGAACCCAGTAACTCAGTATCGCGGTAAAAAGGTGGACGCACAGATGCTTCGGGGAACAGATTCTTTAAACATTCATCTGCAACTTGGCGGATGGAATCTTTGGTTGGATATGAATCAGTTTGTAATTTGTAGGTAATAAAAATAGTCTGTCCTAGCCAATCTTGATAATTATCAGAAATTAGGAGATTATTTTGATTAAATTGTTGTAATTCTGTAATTTCTAGGCTTTTATTTTCCTCGGTTTCTGGGCTGCCAATTCTCGCTAAAATGCCTTCGCTATCCTCCAGAAGGCAAAACTTAAAAGAACCATCAATTTTATCGGAATGCGAGAATTTTTTGACTTTAGTGAGGGGATAACCGAGGTTGGCTTGGGAAAAAATTATCTCTTTTTCTGGGCTAAAATGTTGCCAGATACTATTAGCCCAAGTCCAGATTGAGTTAGCTTTGGTTTTGCTTTCCTGGCTGAGTTGGTAGCTGTAGATGTAGATTTGGGGATGGTCAATTTTTAGCATCGGCTTTGTCAATGCGTTTTTTCAAGCTTGCTTCTAGCTTTTTGATGTCGGGATAGGTATTGACGATTGTTTCATAACCGGGCGTGGCTTCTGCTTCTACATCATCGAGATTTTTTATGACCAGATTTTTGATGGCATCTCTAACATCTTTAAATTGTTTGTAGAGTGTATTTATAGCATCTTCTACAGTATCATTATCAGCACCAGATTCTGCTAAAGGGAGAACTTCGGCGAGCAATCTTTCGATGAAAGGGGGAGTCAAAATTGCCGGGGCGGTGGTAATGGCGTTATAGATTTGGGACTAAATATCGACTTCGTTCATAATTTTATCTCACAAATGGATGTTGTTTGAATGAGCAATTAGGCAAGTGTCACACTTTGATCGACTTGTAAAGTGCGTCAGTCTTAGGTTGGTCGAAAAATCAGGGTTTTCGCAACTGACGCACCCTACTAATTTTAGCGTAGTTTGATTAATTTTGCTCGGCTTGTTCAGCTTGTTCTTTTTGAGATTCGGCGATAGTCGCTGTTACTTCAGCTAGGGGTAAGTTAAAGATTGTAGCAATATCTTCTGTAGTTAATCCTCGACCAAACAGTCTGAACATAGCAACTTTTTGTCGCTGTTTTTCAACTTGTACTTTGGCTTCTGCTTCTGCTTGTCCTTCTGCAAAAACATCTTGATAAAATCGGGTTTGTTTTAAGTCAGTTAGGCTAAACATGGCGGCAACTTCCTCTCTGGTTTTTTGGGGTAATTTGTAAACAATGATGGTTTCTAGTAAGTTGATGAAGTTTTTTCTGGCTGTGGTATCCGATATTTCGGTTTCGGCTTGTCTGGCTAAATCTATGGCAAAGTTTTCGGCGGTGTTGTCTGGTTCGATTACCAGTTTAATCAATTTTATGGGTAGAGATGCTGTTTCTGATGCACTTAGTTCATTGATGTAAATACGGGTGATTTGTGGGAGGGCGAGCATTTCCTGAAAGTGGATGTTGCTTTGTCTTTCGGTTTGCCGATTTGGGTAGATGACTACCAATTGCCAAGGGTGCGGCGGTTGGTATTGTTTGAGATAGATGAATAGTTCGGCAAAGAGACGGTAGTAGAGAGTTGGATCTGGTTGAAATTGGACTTCTACAACGTAGAATGGTAGTTGATGATCGGGAATAATTGGTAGAAATAAACCGTCTAGGCGAAAAGCTAATTGTTTGACTTCTTGGGATGTAAATTGGTATTGGTTGGCACTCTCGGCGGGTATGCCCAAAAGAGCAAAGAATACAAAGGGGAATTCTTGGAAAATGTTGTAAAATATGCTATCGGTTTTCATCGATTAAATTAAATCTTTCCTGGGATTATAAGCCTATCGCACAAAACGCTCCCCAATGATAAACATCGCCATAGGGTTGTTCGTCATCATTGTAGCCTTTTAATTCCTTGAGGATCGGTTTTTTTCTATCGGCCTCGAAACTGTCCGATTCCTGCACCCATGATAGCAAATCGGAAGTCGCGGCAGACTTAAACCAGCGCTGGGTATCGTGGAGGGCTTTACCGATGCTCACTCCTGGTTTGAGCAATTCATAGAATTTTACCATCATCAAGGCGGTGGAGAGGTCGTTGACAGCCCAAAGACTGGCTAGGGTTCCCATTGCTCCCGCGTGGATAAATCCTGTCGGTAATCCAATATAATCGGAGCGATTGTTGGTGTCAATTAGCGCGGTTTCGCAGGCGGAAAGCACGACTAGGCGGCAATATTTGAATTGCAGTAACAAGATATCTGCTAATGTCAGGCATTTGTTAATGTCGGCTGTTTTGCCGTCGCGCCATTCCACGTAACGATTCGATTCATCTAAATCCGATCCCGCCCTCGACTGGGAATCTCCGCCGATGATGCCGCCAGACAAGATTAAAAACGATTTTAGGGGATCGTCGGGATTGAAGGAGCCGTGACAGGAAAAGTGCGCGCAGTGGGCGTTTTCTAACTGTTCTAGATACTTTTCTAGGAGATTTGTTTTACTCGCTTCATCGCCGGGGAGAATTTGACTGAGCGCGAATTTGGGGGCGATGCTGGCGACTTCTAAATCGGTGTAGCGCAGATCGGAGGTGGGGTTTTGCAGGGCGAGGAGTTGGTCAAAATTTGGGTGGATGGTAATCTGTTGCAGGAGTTGGCAACTGGGGCTGTATTGAATGCCTTCGAGGTATTTATCTAATAAGAATTCGCCGTCACTTAGGGGTAGGGCGTGGAGGGGGAACAGGTGCAGCAACCAGTGGGGAATTAGGATTAAGCTGGTACTTGATGGCGGCAGAATTGTGGTGATTTCGAGGATATCTGCGAGGCGCTGGAGATAGGTAGCAAGTTGTTTTTGCCAGTCGGTTTTGCTTACTATGTAGTTTGCCCGGTATTCAGCAACTAAATCGGTTAATTCATCCCATTGACGGTGGCGGTGCACTGTCAGCACGTCGGGGTAAGTGACGACAAAGGTGATGATTTCTTCGTTGGTGATGTACCACTCAATGAGGGCGGTGTTTGGGGTGAGGAGTTGGGTGATTTCGCTGAATGTGATGGGTTCTAGGGTTTTGGGGATTTCCTGTTTCTGGGCGATTACTTCTGCAAGGTTGCGGGCTTTGTTGGCTTCGGCATATTCTAGTGCTTCTTGGTTGCTTTCGCGATCGAGACATACCTGCACCATACCCATGTAAAGCCTATCCCACTGCAAGTCATGTTTTTGCTTGGTTTCATTTTGCGATTCCAACTTCCGCAGTTGGGCGGCGACGGTTATGGCATTTTTAAAGGTATCGTAGGCACTTTGGAGAGTTGCTGCTTTTTGGTTTGTGTCTTCTGGTTTTTCTTGGTTGATGTAGTTTAGTTTTGCGAGATAATCCCAGCCCAGGTTATTTAATGTTAATACATTATCGATCGGGAAATCCTCAAGGGTACGAACAG
>NZ_JAUBTX010000032.1:49025-79365 GCF_036705185.1 Microcoleus sp. B4-D4
TTAAAGCAGCCTGATAAAACTCGATCGCCCGTTCCAGATTTTCGGCCCGCGAACCGTTTATCCTGTCACTGTAGGCAACTGCTAGGTTATTTTGAGTCGTTGCCCAATATTCAGGGAAATCCTCAAGGGTATAGACAGTTAAAGCAGCCTGATAAAACTCGATCGCCCGTTCCAGATTTTCGGCCCGCGAACCGTTTATCCTGTCACTGTAGGCAGCAGCTAGGTTATGTTGAGTCCCTGCCCATTTTTCAGGGAAAGCCTCAAGGGTACGAACAGTTAAAGCTGCCTCATAAAACTCGATCGCCCGTTCCAGATTTTCGGCCCGCGAACCGTTTATCCTGTCAGTGTAGGCATTAGCTAGGTTATTTTGAGTCATTGCCCAATCTTCAGGGAAATCCTCAAGGGTATAGACAGTTAAAGCAGCCTGATAAAACTCGATCGCCCATTCCAGATTTTCGGCCCGCGAACCGTTTATCCTGTTTCTGTAGGCATTAGCTAGGTTATTTTGAGTTTGAGCAAACTTTTCGCTCCCCGGTTGTCGATTATTTAAAACTATTTGATAACCAGTAATGGCAATTTCAATATTATTTGCTCTACTGCCACGGGGAAATTGATAAATATCAATACTCAAATTTTCAATGATGGCGACAATTGACTCAATTGCTTCTGGATTTTCGCCGGCAATTAACGTCTGGGCTACTTGTTGTAATGTCTCGGCAAAACGGGCATTGAGGAGATGTTGCCGTTGTTTTAGTATCGGGTAAATTACTTGAAAACCGCTATAGCTTTCTTCTACTTTTAATAATTCTAGGATAAAGTTTGCATACTCTTGGGAATATTCACCTTCTGATTGGAGTCGATCGCGGTTTTCTTCCATTGTGGGGAGTTCTGAATAACACCGGCTTTTATTTTATCATGGTTGTGCGTCGTAGCGAGAAACCGGGTTTTTGCTAAGATATTCGATTAGATGCGAAGATATCGGAAAAAACCCGGTTTCTGAGATTGTGCGTGTAGCGATCAACCGGGTTTTTGCGAAGATATTCGATTAGATGCGAAGATATCGGAAAAAACCCGGTTTCTGAGATTGTTAAGGCTGCCTCACATTAGGTATTAGCCAGCTTCTTTTGAATCATTGCCCAATATTCAGGGAAATCTTCACGGGTATATACTGTTAAAGCTGCCTCATAAAACGATCGCGCTTTTGCCAGATTTTCATCCCGCGAACCGTTGATTCTGTCATTATGGGCATTACCTAGGTTATATTGAATCATTGCCCAATCTTCAGGAAACTGTTCGGGGGTACGAACAGTTAAAGCAGCCTCAAAAAATGCGATCGCGCGATCGAGATTTTCCGCCCGCGAACCGTTGATTCTGTTGGCGTAAGCAGCAGCTAGGTTGTTTTGAGCCATTCCCCAATCTTCCGGGAAAACCTCAAGGGTGTAGACTGTTAAAGCAGCGCCATAAAGGGCGATCGCCATTTCCACATTTTCCGCCCGCGAACCCTTTATTCTGCTAATATAGGCAGCAGCTAAATTGTTTTGAGTTTGAGCAAATTTTTGGCTTCCCGGTTGCCGATTATTCAAAACAATCTGATAAGCAGCAATGGCAATTTCAATATTATTCGCTCTATTCCCACCCGAAAAATTGCTAATATTAATCGTTAAGTCTTCCACCAGGCTGACCATTGACTCAATAGTTTGGGCATTTTCTCCAGCAATTAACCTCTGCAATACTTGCTCTAAAATCCCAGGAAAACTGTCATTGAGGAGATGTTGTCGTTCAGCTAGCATGGGGTGAATTACTGCTGCATTGCTAGTGCTAGCATCTTCTGCTTGCAATAATTCTAGGATAAAGTTTGCATACTCTTGGGGATTTTCACCTTCGGAGTTATCGCCATCGTTGATATCGATTAATTGTAATAGCTGACTAATCAGATTTCGCAGGAAGCTAGCGCCGTTTTCTCCTCCTTGCTGTGCCATTTTTTCTGCTACCAACTCGCAAGTTTCCAGAAATTCGACATCCAACAATTCTATATTATCTTGCAATATCTGCGGTTCCGATCCGCTGGGGCAATTCAGCAGGGTGTGAATTAGTTCTAGGTAGGCTTGGGCGCGGTTTTCTTCCATTGTGGGGAGTTGTGAATAATATCGGGATTTATTTTATCATGGTTGTGCGTGTGGCGAGAAACCGGGTTTTTGCAAAGATATTCGATTAGTGGGGAAGATATTGGAAAAAACCCGGTTTCTGAAATTGTGCGCGGGTGGCAATTATTCAAAATCTCTAGACAAATAATGTGGCTACCGACACGCTAAAACCGGGTAACAAAGGACTGGTTAAATTATCTTCTTTAAATAAAGTCATCGCTAATTTCAAAATTCCGCTTTCCCGACGGTAAATTTCTACTTTTTGCTGTATGCGGTCAAATATCCAATATTCGCGCACGCCTTGAACTGAATATAATTTTAGCTTGGATTGGCGATCGCGCTTTTCATTCTCTTCACCGGGAGACATCACCTCTACCACCAACTCCGGTGCACCCGCCAAATGTCCGGCTTCATCTAATATCTGTGCTAAACGTTCATAGCTTACCCAAACTACATCAGGAATAACATTATCACTATCCGTAAAAATAAGACCCGGTACCTGGACAGCTTTACCTAACTTCGTCTGTCTTGACCAAATAGTTAATTCAACACAAACATTGTTAGCAACGTCTTGATGTTCCCAGTGAGGTGCTCTTGTCACAACTAATTCTCCTTCGATTATTTCGTAACGGTTGCCGTTATCGGGTAATAATTCTAAATCAGCGCTTGTCCAGCGAACTTTTTCTGTGGTTGACATAGTTTTGACTCCACTCTGTTCTATTTTAATTATATACCAATCTTTTCATAATTTGGCCGCAGATGTTGGCGGATTTACGCGGATGGACGAAGATAAATCAGGGGTTGGTGGCGAGAAATCGGGTTTTTCTGAGATTGTGCGTCGTAGCAAAAAACCGGGTTTTTGCGAAGATATTCGATTAGATGCGAAGATATTGGAAAAAACCAGGTTTCTGAGTGGAATAGCTTTGAACGACCGTTTTGCAGCGGATTTTGACCTACCTGCTGCATTTCGCGATCGATATGAGCGGGCGACTGAATACGGGCGGTTGCTAAATGAGGCTCTGGAAATTGGAATGAGCGTACACAAAGAATTAATAAAGTTGAAGAATGAACGCTAGTTATTAGTTCGTAGTAAGGATTTTAGTCCTTAAATCTGAGTTTGGGTTCCCCTTTATGAACCAGTCGGCGCAGGCCGACATCGTTTGTGTAGATGCGGTTTCAACCGCCGAATCGTCAAGGGGGTATGTTACTTTATGAACCAGTCGGCGCAGGCCGACATCGTTTGTGTAGATGCGGTTTCAACCGCCGAATCATTCTGAGTTTTTAAGGCAAATGCTTTTAGCTAGACTTAAAGTTTCAATCATCAAAGATATCTAACTGTTGACCATCAGACTCTTTTTCCCCTTCTTTTTTAACACCCTTCCGCAGCCCGATCGCAATTTTGCTATGTTTCTCAATCTGCTTCATCACCTGTCTCGCCCTCTCAATCACCGACGGCGGCAAACCAGCCAACCTCCCCGCTTCAATTCCGTAAGATTTATCAGCGCCCCCTGGCTGAACTTGGTGCAAAAATACAATTTGATCCGGCAATTCCTTCACAGTCACCTGATAATTTGCCACATTATCCAAAATAGAAGCTAACTCATTTAATTCGTGATAGTGAGTAGCAAAAATCGTCCTGGCCCGAATCTCGCTTGCTAAATATTCTGCCACAGACCAAGCAATCGAAAGTCCGTCAAACGTCGCCGTCCCCCTGCCAATTTCATCCAGCAAAACTAACGATTGCGGCGTTGCGTGATTGAGAATATTGGCAGTTTCGTTCATCTCCACCATAAACGTAGATTGACCCGTTGCCAAATCATCCACCGCGCCGACACGGGTAAAAATGCGATCGCAAATTCCCAAAGTCGCAGCTTTTGCAGGCACAAAACTGCCCATCTGCGCCATTAACTGAATCAAACCCACCTGCCGCAAATAACAACTTTTCCCGCTAGCATTTGGCCCGGTTAAAATTATTAAATCTGGGCGATTTAGCGATGCTTCCCGACCCAAAAAAGCCGAATTTGGGACAAAAAATCCCGGCGGTAAAGACTTTTCTACCACCGGATGACAACCTTCAATAATTTTAATTTCCCGACTTTCAACCATAGTCGGGCGACAGTAATCTTGATAAACCGCTACTTCCGCCAAACCGCACAAAACATCGGCCGCCGCCACCGCGCGGGAAACGTTGCGAATAATTTCCGCCTGTTCTCCTACCTCCGATCGCACTTTTGCAAAAATATCGTATTCCAACTGATTTAAATCTTCCCGCGCCGTCAGAATCCGCACTTCCCTTTCTTTTAATTCTTCTGTACTGTAGCGTTCTTCATTGGTAAGAGTTTGCTTGCGAGTGTAATCGTCCGGTACTTGGTCAATTTTAGATTTTGTAATACTGATGTAATAGCCGAAAGCTTTATTGTAGCCTACTTTTAAATTAGTAATTCCGGTGCGTTGCCGTTCGTTAGCTTCTAAATTAGCAATCCATTCTTGGTCTCCTGATGCACTCTGGCGCATCTCATCAAGCATTGCATTAATTCCCGATCGAATCAAACCTCCTTCTTTTAAATGAATCGGCGGTTCGTCAACTAAATGAGCGTGAATTGTAGCTGCTAATTCTTCGAGAATTGGCGGGACATTTTGCAGCGCTTTCAAATAGGGCGAGATCCCTTGGGTGGCGATCGCGGCCAATTCCGGCAGTTTCGAGAGAGAATCGGCTAAAGCTACCAAATCTCTGGCGCTAGCTGTTCCAGAACCGGCGCGCCCTGTCAGTCTTTCGATGTCGTAAATTTGGCGCAGCAACTGCTGCAAATCTTGGCGCAGGGGATTATTTTCTACTAATTCTTGAATCGTGTCGTGGCGGGCGCAAATACCTTTAATGTTGAGCAAAGGTTGCAACACCCAGCGGCGCAAAGCGCGGCCTCCCATTGCGGTGCTGGTTTTGTCGATCGCCCACAGCAACGAACCGTGAAAAATCCCATCTCTGACGGTTTGAGTAATTTCTAAATTGCGCCTGGTTTGGTAGTCCAGGGTGAGAAAATCGGTGAGGGTGTAAGTGTGCAATCTTTGCAAAGCAACTGCTTTTTCTTTTTGAGTTTCTTCGAGATATTGCAGCAAACCGCCGGCGGCGCGCACTGCGAGGGAAAGGTGTCCGCATCCCATACCTTCGAGCGATCGCACTTTGAACTTTTGCAGGATTCTCTGTTTTGCTTCGGAAAAAGTAAACGGAATTTGCGATCGCAAAGAATAGCAAAACGAATTCGGCAAACAATCGGGTAAATGGTCGGATTTCTCTCCGGGCCTCAACATCGTGACCAAATCCGGCGCATTAGTCGGAACCAGGATTTCGGAAGGTTGCAATCGCAGCAATTCTAGGGTTAATTGTTCCAAACTCTCGGCTTGAGCAGTCACGAATTCTCCCGTAGAAATATCAGTATAAGCCAATCCCCAATGTTCCCCAGCGATGACAACTGCTGCTAAAAAATTATTTTGTCTGGGTTTGAGCATTCCATCATCCGTCAAAGTTCCGGGAGTGAGAATGCGGGTAATTTCTCGCTTGACTTGGCGGCCTTCACGGGCGGCGATTGAGGCATCTTCAACCTGGTCGCAAATTACCACAGCATAGCCTTTTTCTACTAACTGAGAACTGTAGCGATCGAGGGCGTGGTGCGGCACTCCTGTCATCGGCACTCTACCGATTTCTTTGCCGCTTTCTTTGCTAGTACAAACCAGTTCTAATTCCCGAGAAATCGTCACGGCATCTTGGAAAAAACACTCAAAAAAATCTCCGACTCGAAAAAACAAAAGTGCGTGGGGATACTGTTCTTTCACTTCAACATACCGCTGCATCATCGGTGTCAGCTTAGTGAATTCTAGTAGGCGGTAGTCGGCATTGCGGATGTTGGATTGATTGGGGTCTGTTGGGGTAGATGCAGTGTAAGGCATAAAAGGCGATCGATAAATTTTAATCTTTAACAACTTTAGCGCAAGCTCGGCTTTTAGCTATGGCTAATGATACAATTTTTGACGATTAATCATTCTCAAGATGCGATCGCACTTATACCGTTCGTAGTGCGGACGACCGTCCACTCTTAGACTGCAGACGGTCGTCCGCACTACGAACCCGATCGCCAAAAACAACCTCAGCCATGCCGCGCTGTTAACTGTTAACAAAAGAACGGGAAAGCTCCTGCAATTAATTTAGAAACTGAGCGACTTTTTTTGTGATTTAAAACAGCCAAAAGATAGATTTATAAATTATACCTCGGATAGAGTAACCTTTTATTTAATCTAATTAAAATTACAGCATCCACCCAGTGATTTAGCTGCGGAGTAAACCGAAAAATTAAAAACAAAAACTAGCTCGTAGTTAACTAGAGGGAAACCAAATAATGAAAGCTCTTTGCTGGCACAAAGCAAATGACGTGCGAGTTGATAACGTACCAGATCCAACAATTATCAATCCGCGCGATGCCATAGTAAAAATCACGTCAACAGCAATCTGCGGCTCAGATTTGCACCTCTACGACGGCTTCATCCCGACCATGCAATCCGGCGACATCATGGGTCACGAATTCATGGGGGAAGTAGTCGAACTCGGCAGCGAAGTCAAGAACTTAAAAAAGGGCGATCGCGTTGTGATTCCTTTTACAATTTCTTGCGGTAGTTGTTTCTTTTGCAACCAGGATTTGTGGTCGCTGTGCGATAACTCGAACCCGAATGCGGCCTTGGCTGAAAAAATGTTCGGTCATTCACCGGCGGGACTGTTTGGCTACTCGCATTTAACGGGCGGCTATGCAGGAGGTCAAGCAGAATACGTGCGGGTTCCGTTTGCAGATGTCGGCCCTTTAAAAATTCCCGACGGACTTTCTGACGAACAAGTATTGTTCCTGACTGATATCTTTCCCACCGGTTACATGGCGGCCGAAAACTGCAATATTCAGCCGGGAGATACTGTTGGTATTTGGGGATGCGGCCCAGTCGGACAATTTGCGATCAGAAGCGCGTTTATGCTGGGGGCCGATCGAGTAATTGCGATCGACAGAATACCGGAACGCTTGCAAATGGCGGCCGCGGCTGGGGCTGAAATCATCAACTACGAAGAAATAGACGCGGGGGAAGCCGTTACCGAAATGACGGGGGGACGCGGGCCAGATGCTTGTATAGACGCGGTGGGAATGGAAGCCCACGGTACCGGTTTCGATGCTTTGTACGACAAAGCCAAGCAAGCTGTGCGCTTGGAGAGCGATCGGCCTACCGCCCTGCGACAAGTAATCCTCGCCTGTCGCAAAGGCGGCACAGTCTCAATTCCCGGCGTTTACGGCGGTTTTGTTGACAAAGTGCCCCTCGGTGCAGCTTTCAACAAAGGCTTGACCATAAAAATGGGACAGACGCACGTTCACCGCTATTTGCGCCCTTTGCTCGATCGCGTTCAAAAAGGCGAAATTGATCCAACCTTCGTGATTACGCACCGCATGAAATTGGATGAAGCGCCCCACGCCTACGAGATTTTCAAACAGAAAAAAGACAACTGCATCAAAGTTGTGCTCACACCCTAACTCACAATTTATTCACAAGGATCGACTATGCTTTTACAAGAAAAAGAATCCGGCGACTTGGTAGAAATTCTCGATATCGAGACTTTAGTCAGCCCTAGCAAGAATCAAGTATCGGGACGCATTCAAGCAGGTGAAGAAGAGCAAGATCCGGCAAATTTCCCGAAGGATAAATTAGTTTTTCCCTCCGGCGAAGTTCTGCCGCGCTGTTGGGTTGAGGAAAATTATAAAACTAAAGGTTTGTAGTAGCAACTTCAGTCCTCGATTGACTCATTAAGTAATTAAGGACGGAAGTCCTTACTACAAATTTAAGCACAAACTGAAGTCCTTACTACAAACTCAGGTTCGTAGTGGGGACTTTAGTTCTCGATTGACTCATTAAGTAATTAAGAAATGAAGTCCTTACTAGCAACCATTTTTTTTACAAAAATTATCGTCAATAACAGCAAATAACCTATGAAATTGCAAGCAGTAATTCTCGATGTTGACGGCACTCTCGTGCTCAGCAATGATGCCCACGCTCAAGCTTGGGTAGAGGCATTTGCGGCCTTCGGCTACAACGTGTCGTTCGCGAAAATTCGCCCGTTAATTGGCATGGGCGGCGACAAAATGATACCCAAAATGGTATCAGGACTTTCTGAAGGAGAAGGCGACGGAAAAAAGATTGCACAGAGACGCAAAGAATTGATTATTAACCGCTTTTCATCTACTCTCGCTCCTGCACCAGGTTCGCGGGAATTGGTGTTAAAAATGCAGCAAGAAAAACTGCGGCTAATTATTGCTACTTCAGCTACCGCCGATGAACTTTCGGGTTTGCTCAAAGCTGCACAAGTTGACGATTTGCTCGATGAAGCGACAACTTCTAGCGATGTGGAAGCTTCTAAACCGGAACCGGATATTGTGGAAGCTGCTTTGAGCAAGTTGCAGGTGGAAGCGAGTCAGGTTGTGATGTTAGCTGATACTCCTTACGATATCGAAGCTGCAAGCAAGTGCGGGGTGCCGCTAATTGCTTTTCGCTGCGGAGGTTTCGATGATGCTTCGCTTGCTGGTGCTGCAGAAATTTACGATAGCCCTGCTGATTTGTTGGCGCATTATCAGGATTCTATTTTAGGGAAAAAGCCTTTGTCAGCCAGTTGATCGAATAGAGGCGAGGGCGGGTGGATTGCTTCTATGAAGCGCCGCCCACAATCCATTCTACCTGATGCGCTTCGGTGCGATCGGGAATATCCAGGCGATCGGCTAATTTGTGAATTATTGCTTCTGGTACTGCTGCTGTGCGCGATCGATTCCGCCGCCATACTTCCTCCAAGGGAACTTCGAGGTAAACAATCCGAATGCGCGCTTTGTAAGCCGCAAACAAATCAATCAATTGCTGCCGCATTTGTTTAGTTGTATTAGTGGCATTCCACACAAAAGAAGTTCCCGATCGCAAATATTCCTTAGCTCTTTGTTTTGCTGTATCTACAACAACACTTTGATTTTTATGTGGCGGTACATCCATCTCCAATCTCAGCGCATCTAAGGAAATCACAGGCCAATCGGGGAGGTTTTCTTCAATCCAATAATCTTTGCCACTTCCTGGCAATCCCGACATCAAAACAACTTCGCATTTGGTATCGTCAAACATTTCAGCATCTGGGTTGCCGTTATCTTTGCGGAAGTAGATAAATCGGCTGTGGGCTGATGGGAATTGTCGGGGAGAATCCAAGCAATTATTTTCTTGACAAAACTCCCGAAATAGTTGTATTTTATCGAGCAATTCTTGTTTGTCGGCGCAGTGGCGGCCGCGCACGTCTGCTTCGGCTAAAAGTGCGAGGAAATCGCAGCGAACAACTTGACTAACTTTAATTACAGACTGCTGGGGGTTGGGTTTTTCCAGCAGCCAGATGGGTAAACTGCCGAATTGGACGATCGCCACCACTGTTTCCCGAATCTCAAACTGCACTGGTGGCTCGAATTGAGATAAAATTTTTCTCACCATTCTCGCACCTTGGCGGGCGTGACCTTTTGAGCTAATTCTGCCGTCGGCTTCTATTTTTGTAAAAGCCGGTTTTGCGACATCGTGCAGCAAAGCAGCCGCAAAAAGTATCGATCGTTCTTCATCGGGAAGTTGCCGCCAACTTGGGGAAGATATTAAGGCTTCGCAGACCATTTTGGTGTGAATTAAAACATCTCCCTCAGCGTGATAAATCGGGTCTTGCTGACATCCTTCTAAGTTTTGAATCCAATCAAAATGATTTTGAATGCTGTCCCAATCCAGGAACCAATCGGGCGGTTCTGGACAAAAGGGAAAAGTCCAAGTTGGCGAGGGCGATAATAGTGTATTCATAAATTCACCTGCAGGTTAACTAAAATTAAATAAATCTGTGCCGGGACGCAGAATATTGGGTACAATCGGTCGGTTGAGCCAATGTCCCTCCGCATTTTTAATCGCGGTCAAAAAGCTGGCACGCACGTATTTGTAACGCGCCTTTACTATGCCATCTTCTTCGACTTTAATGTATAGACCCTCCATGCGATCGCTCTTATCAGTTTCTTTCAAACACCGATCCTCATCCCATCCCAATTCCCGACACTGCCAAACTAACCGTTCCAAATGTCCCGGCAAAATAAAATTAGATTTATCCATCAACTGCATCATTTGCTTCGGCGATTTCAAAACTCCTGAAAACAGCACGGGAACTGATACTAACGGCAATCCGCTTAACAACTGGCGGCGGGCTTCGGTGCTCAAAAATTGATTTTTTTCTAAGTCCAGCACGTCGTATTCCATAAAATAGTGCGGCAAAAAATCATAAAAAACAGTGTGTTTGGCATAAAGCCATTCGCCGTACAAAATATAACGATTTCCCAGCACTTTTCCCAGAGTTCCGCTGAGACTGAAACCCCACTGTTTGAATAAGTTAAAATGTTTTTCTCTCGGCCCGCCGGTGAGATAGTGGCCGCGGCTTTGCAGCAGCATTTGCCCGTCTGGTGCGAAGCTGATGCCCGTATTTGCGCCGTCTACCTTTTCTTCGATGATTAAAGGGCGATCGGCAATAGCGCTAAACGGCACGCTGTCAAGGTCTTCGTCACCAGGCCCGAAACGCGAACCTTCGATATGATAAGTTCTGGGATATTTAATAATTGCCATAATCAACCGATTTTAGATTTTAGATTTTGGATTTTTAAGGCGAAACCATCCATTTTATATTTTATATTTTATATTTTATATTTTTAGAGGCGCATTCATTCAATTAAGCATTATAATAGATTTATCACAAAGGAGCGTGTTAAATTGAAAAATCAAAATTTCCAGAGCCTATCATCAGCACTCGCTGGCATTCTATTAGTAGTCGCGCTGCTCCTCGGCTTCAACTCTTTTGTTGTCATCAATCCAGGTGAAGCAGGAGTAGTTAGCATTTTAGGAAAAGCCACAGATGGAGCCTTGTTAGAGGGATTTCACTTCAGACCACCGCTGATATCTAAGGTAGATATATACGATGTAACAGTGCAAAAATTTGAAGTGCCCGCCCAGAGTGCGACTAAAGACCTTCAGGATTTAAATGCGAGTTTTGCCATCAACTTTCGCCTCGATCCTACGAGAATAGTTGAAGTCAGAAGAACTCAGGGAACCTTGGAGAATATAGTATCAAAAATTATTGCTCCGCAGACCCAAGAAGCATTTAAAACAGCAGCAGCTTTGAGAACCGCCGAACAATCTATTACTCAAAGAAGCGAACTGAAAAAAGATTTTGATGCTGCATTGAAGGAACGGCTGTCAAAATATGATGTAATCGTGCTTGATACCAGTGTTGTCAACATTCGATTCTCGCCAGACTTTGCCAAAGCAGTTGAGGAAAAACAGGTTGCTGAACAGCGGGCACAAAGGGCTGTGTATGTTGCTCAAGAAGCAGAACAACAAGCTCAAGCTGACATTAACCGCGCTCAAGGTAGGGCAGAAGCTCAAAGACTTTTGGCTGAAACTTTGAAGGCTCAGGGCGGCGATTTGGTGCTGCAAAAAGAGGCTATCGAAGCTTGGAGAAACGGTGGCGCTCAGATGCCTAAAGTGCTGGTTATGGGCGGCGGTTCGAGTCGGGTTCCTTTCATTTTCAATATGAATGATTTTGAGGAAGAAACCAATCGCCCAAAAGTTACCAACAATTAAAATATGACTGACGGTAACAAACCCGGTTGCCTCAAAAAGCGCGCAGAAGTCCTACGAGAGTTGTTCGAGTATGCTACACTTCTGAAAGTCAAAATATAGCGACAGCTTGAAACCTGTCGCTATAAAAGCGAAGTCCGCAATTAAAAAGCGGGCAGTACAGTCATTTTAGGAAGCAAGGAGAAATCATGACCCGCGCTATTATGGAAACCGACAAAGGTACTATCAACTTGGAACTGTTCGATGCAGATGCGCCGAATACAGTGAAGAATTTTGTTGACTTGGCGGAAAAAGGTTTTTACGACGGACTATTGTTTCATCGAGTCATTCCTAACTTTATGATTCAAGGTGGCTGTCCCAAAGGTAATGGAACTGCCGGCCCAGGCTACAAAATTAAGTGTGAAATCAACTCGCATAAACATTTGGCAGGAACTTTATCGATGGCTCACGCAGGCCGCGATACAGGTGGCAGCCAATTCTTTATTTGCCATTCTCCCCAGTCTCATTTGGATGGAGTTCACACAACTTTTGGCCAAACAGATGATATGTCTGTCGTGAATGCAATCCGCCAAGGCGACAAGATTATTTCACTCAAAATCGAGCATTAATTTTCAGTAATTGGCGTTTGTAGTAAGGACTTTCGTCCTTATTGCAAACAAAAATTTTTCAAATTAGTATTTTCACAACATACAACAACTTCTACAGGAAAGAAAAATTTTCTGATTCAAGCGGACTTTATTAACGGATAATTCATCTTCTACAGAAAATTCTAATAGTTCAATTTTTATACTTTCTTCCTCATCTTCATAATTAAATTCCAATCTGCTCAACTTAATAATTTCGCTCAATATATTACTTAAATATCCTTGGGCTACAGCTTGTTCAAATCTTTCTATCAGGATAGGAACATTGATTATTTCCTCGATACATTCCATATACTGCGATACTATAGCATTGATTGCATACTGCTTTCGAGCTTGTGCTTCAATCTTTGATTTAATTTCAATATCTGAATCTAAAGATTTAACTACAAATGTGATCGGATACCTTTCAATTTTATCAATGTCGAGGAAATATTTATTCACATCTACAGTTTCTGTCACCTGAAAAAAGCGTCCAAGGGGTTTCATTACAAAGTCAATCCCTCCATCGTTCGCATTTGTCCTACCTGTTTTAAATAGCTTTAAATTTTCTGACTGGAGTTTGTCTAGTTCATAGCCCCAATAAATAACTCGGTCGTTGTAGTAGTATTTTAATATACTGTAGCTGACTATCTCGAAGATTCGAGCATCTACAGTTGGCGCTACCATTTGTTTAATGAATTCTCTGACTTGCTCCTCTGTCAATCTTTGAGCATCTTTACAAAGTTGAATAAACTTTTCAAAGCTATCTCTCTTAGCTTCCACGTAAGCATCAATTATATCGATTACTGTTTGTGCTATATTATGTTCTTTCTCATTAATTTTAACTTTTAATAAATTTTCGTTAAACCAATACCTATTATTTTTCTGATTTCTCAAAATTGGGATGAACTCACAAGTGGGAAAATATTTTTTAAATTCTTCATTCATTCTATGGTTCAAGCCATGATTTTGAAGCTTTTGGCCGAAGGGTAATTCACGTTGTCTCTTAAAAATATTTGTATACACTGCACCTTCATAATCAGAATACATCCCTATTTGATGAAAGTTATTCAAAATATAGTCTTCAACTAAAACATAAATCGCGTATAAATTGGCAAAACTTCCTCTAGATTTTGAACCTTTATTGGCCGATTTAGTCTTGATATTCAAATATCCAATTAACTGGCTTTCGGTAAATATTTGTTTGCCAATTTCGGGAAACTGCTCCTCTAAAATTTTATTAATGATTTTTGTGAATTCATGTTCCATTTTGCTCAGAGTTGTAAGTTTAATGTTAGCTGCTTTGGCGAAATTTCACCGGAGTTGACTTCAGACATCACACGCTCTTCACTATTATCCTGGGTAATTTCCAGCCTCCGCAATCCTATTTGTAGATACTTTTCTTGCAATTCTATGCCAATTGACTTTCTTTTAAGTTGCTTGGCAACAAATGATGTTGTAAAAGTCCCTGAAAATATATCTAGTACAACGTCGCCCTCATTACTACTTGCTTTGATAATTCTTTCTAACAACAATGTTGGTTTTTGAGTAGGATGCTCCTCATACTCAGGCATACGATATCTAACTCTCGAAAACTCCCAGACGTTACCTGGAACTTTTTGAGAATTATATACTGATGGTGTAGACTTGCGATAGTCAATTAGTTTTCTCACAGCTCCGGTTTTTGCCTCTACCAGAATATCTGAGGAATTAAATGTATAATTTCTTTTGTCTTTGACGCAATATAAAATCGGTTCGTACAGAGAACCATAATATTTTTTTGCTTGTACGCCCGAACTGTCATAATACCACACTATTCTAGCAAGAACTGTTAAGCGATCGCGCAAATACAAATCAAAGTATGGCATACTTTGAGTAGATGCCATCAGATACAAACTGCCGTTATGCTTGAGTTTATTAATACATAAATTCAACCATTTATAACTCCATTCTAAATAATCGCTTTCCAATTCCCATTTGTCTTTAAAACCATTAAAATTTTTGCCGATATTATAGGGAGGATCGGCAAAAATTAAATCAATAGAGTTGTCTTTTACTTGACTTTCCAGCACTTCTAAGACATCTCCTAAAAAGAGCTTGTGTCCGTCAATTTCAAAAAAATTCATTCATCCTAACCTGTTCCAATTACTATTAGCTTGTGCCAAGGGTAAAAAAAGATATTTTACACATATTCAATACAGTTCATACTTGAGCAAAGTACAGGGAATCGAGCCATTGAAAACCGGAATCCGCTTTGATGTCCTGAGTCCAACTTGTTTCCCCAACTCCTTATTTCCAGTCAAAATAAACGCATTCCAACCTTTAAAACGCTGCTTGAAAATATCGCCCAACATCTTGTACAAATCTCCCAATTCGCTGGCATCTCCCAGCCGCTCTCCGTAGGGAGGATTGCAAATCAAAACGCCTCTGTCTGTGGGTGCTTCCAACTCGGATAACTCGGTACGAGCAAACTTAATTTTACCGGCAATACCTGCTTGCTGCGCGTTAGTGCGAGCTTGATCTAACATATCAGAATCGCGATCGCACCCTGCAATCATTTCTGGAAGCTCTGGCAATTCGCTGCTCTCTGCTTCGGCCCACAATTTATCCCACAAAGGCTCGTCAAAGTCCCGCCACGTCATAAATCCAAACTTTTCTCGAAACAATCCCGGTGCAATATTCAAGGCTTTTAAACTCGCTTCCAAAGGCAAAGTTCCCGAACCGCACATCGGGTCTAAAAACGGCAAATCTGGTGTCCATTCTGCCATTTCTAACAACGCCGCAGCGAGGGTTTCTTTGAGAGGAGCAAGCCCCATTGCCGGCCGGTATCCCCGCCGGTGCAAACTGCCACCAGAGCTGTCTAAACTCAAAATAGCGCGGTCTCGATGGATGTGAAGGTTAATTAGTAAGTCGGGACTTTCGACATCAACACTAGAACGCTTGTTAAATTGGTGGCGCTGTTGGTCGGCGATCGCATTTTTGACCTGCAAAGCTGTAAAGTGTGTGTGGTTCAACTTATCGTTGCCACCTGTACAGTTGACTGCTAAGGTATTATCAGGATTTAGATATTCGTCCCAAGGGATTTTCTGCACTTCCCGGTAGAGCATATTGGAGTCGTAACAACGGAATTCGGCTATGGGAACGAGCACTCGAAAAATTGTTCTCGACCAAAGATTGACGCGGTACAATAAAGCGCGATCGCCCGCAAAGTAAACTCCTGTAAAATCGGGCTTGACATCCTGCGCGCCTAGGCGTTCTAATTCTTGGGCGGCAATTGTTTCTAAACCGCGCGCAACTGTAGCAAAATATTGATTCATTGATAATTGGTAATTGGGAATGGAGAATTGGGAATTGGTTGTTCTGATCGCCCTTCATTTAGATAGTAGCTCGTTTTCATCCTAACTCTCACAAACAATACTCTACCTTAAGGTAGATGCCGAGAATCAAAAAACTGCTATATTGCAGGAAAGTTTATCAACAGGCGATCGCCCGCCTAGTCCTGTAGTTAAAAGGGCGAAAAGGGCGATCGGCCTTTTCGCTCAAACTCCAGAATCTAGCAGCAGAGCGGATTCACGCTTAATTCTCACCAGCGCGAGCAACTGCTGCGAATTAGCCAAGTATTCTATTTATTGAAAAAAATTCTTAACTACTTGCACAGTTTATTAACTTCATGTTACGCTTTTAGTCAAAGTTGAGAATTCAAACCCTAACGTCACAGTCAGGGAAAATTTCAGCTAAATGGGTGTAATACAACAATTAGAGGCCATTATGTCAAAGCAAATCAACGGATCGGCTCTCAAACTGTCCCGCGCTAGCAAAATCCAAGTAGAAGTCAAGGAAATTGCCAAGCACGCCACAGCTAAAAACATCTCTTCTACCCTCAATGTTGATGCCGATGGTAGCGATGTTACCAACGAGTAATTGCAGGTTTTTCCGTTAGACTTCGCCTCCCCAAACAAGAAGTAATAGATTTTATTTTTTGATATCGGGAAGTCTGGAATAATTGAGGACAAGCGCAAAGTGTTGTCCTCAATTATTTAATTGCTAAAAGCTTATTGATAAAATTTATCGTTTATTTTTAAAGTTTATGCGATCGCTCGCCAATCTCCTCAAACCATACAATCTCGAAGATTTTCTCAATAACAACTGGACAAACAAAGCAGTTGCGATTAAAAGCGAAGGCAAAAAAGACTTTGCACACCTATTTTCCTGGGAAAAACTCAACCACCTGCTCAACTTTTACCAATTAAAATATCCCGACATTCGCTTAGCAGTAGAAGGAAAAGTTCTCGACGAAAGCGAAAACGCCAATCTCATCAAATTGTGCCAATCGGGAGCAACTTTAATTATCAATCAAGTCCACAAACTAATACCAGAAATAGCTGAATTTGCAGCAGAATTTAAAGCAGACTTGGGTTATGGAAACCAAGTAAATGCCTACTGTTCTTGGCCGGAAAAACAGGGTTTTTCCTCCCACTACGACACCCACGAAGTTTTTATTTTACAAGTAGACGGAATCAAGCAATGGTATGTATTTGAAGACACAATTAAATACCCGCTGACAGACCAAAAATCCTCGACTTTTTCGCCGCCAGAAACCCCACCCTATTTAACCTGCACCTTGCACCCCGGCGACGTGCTTTACATACCGCGCGGACATTGGCATTATGCAATTGCTTCCGACGAACCATCGCTGCATTTAACATTAGGAATTCACTGCAAAACAGGAATTGACTTGTTAGAATGGTTGGTGGGCGAATTGCGACAACAATCAGAGTGGCGGCAAAGTTTACCGCTGCGAATAAATCAAGATTCAATCGATACAAGTGTAAATAATTTAATTGCCCAATTGCAGGGCTACGCAAACAGTAAAAATCTGGGAGAAGAGTACAGCAGCTACCTCGACAGTTTAGCAAAACCTGTGGCGAAATATTCTCTCCCTTCTCAAGCAGGGTTCAACATTTTTCCCTACGGCATTCAAACTAAATATAGAATTCCCAAATTTCAGCGGGTGAGAATTCGCGAATTGCCTGACGGGGACGGATACAAAATCGTTGTGGGAGGCAAAGAAGTATCTCTCAAAGGAGTAACTGATAAATTTACGGAGAATCTATTCAGTACAGAATTTTTTACAGGAGAAGATGTGATGGATTGGTTGCCGGATTGTGATTGGGAAATAGATGTAATGCCGCTTTTGTCGAGGCTAGTTGTTGAAGGAATTATTTTTGTTAGTTAAAACTATAGAAGAGTAATATAGCCTTTCAAGCTCTCATATGAGGTACTATTCGGCATAGGGCATAGGGCTATCCTCACCACGCTTGAGAACCGCTATAACTGCGATAATTTTGTTATTAAAATAGTAATTTATGAGACACAATGAGGTATAACATGACGAATAGTTTTTTTTGCGCCGATACTTCTAAATGCGTTGAAGAGGATATTATTGGTAGCGGTACTAATTACCAAACCTATGTATTAATTGAATGCTGTTTGCCTTGGGAATCAGAAGCTTTTAATTCTCAGCAAATTCCCCATAATCTCAGGGATTTGGTAAAGGAAGTAGAGCATTCACAGCAAAAAATTAGATTTTTGTTAATCAATAGTGAATCAACTAAATTTGCTGATAGGCGCAAAATTTTGATTTACGACAATCAAAGCCAAGATGTTTTTGGCGGTTACGAAAAACACGAATTTAATGTGAATAATATTAAAGAAGTGGCGGGAACAGTCAAAAGCTATTTAGCTGGAGAAGTCCCGGATTGCGAAGTTGAAAATAACCCAAGTAGAGATATTTTGGTTTGCACTCACGGGAGTCACGATAGATGTTGTGCCAGATACGGCAATCCTTTTTATGCCCAAGCAAAAGCTGTGGTTTCCGAGTTAGAATTGAGTGATGTTCGTATTTGGAAATCCAGTCATTTTGGCGGACACCGCATGGCACCGACTGCGATTGATTTGCCTGACGGCAGATATTACGGAAATCTCGATCGCACTTCGTTCAAATCTATTCTAACGCGAACTGGTGATATTGAATGTTTGAATAAGGTTTATCGGGGTTCGGGAGTTTTGCCGAACGAAATTCAGGTTTTGGAACGAGAGTTAATCATCCGCTACGGTTGGGATTGGTTCAGCTACAAAGTTGCGGGCCGCATTGTTGAAAAATATCCAGAAAATGATGGTTTTGTTGCTGAATTAACTTTTGAGAAAGCGGACGGTAGTTATAGTTATCGCGCTGATTTGGTGAAAGATGAAACTAAAACTGTTCGACTCAAAGGTTCTTGTGGTGCTCAAAAAGAGTCGGAATTTGTCAAATATTCGGTAGAAAATCTTCATTTTTACTCAACAAAGGAGGAGTTAAAGTTTGTAAGCTACCCCCTTTATCATTCGGCGATTGAAATCGCTTCTAGACAAACAAAGTCCCAGCAGAGGGGGAATGAAGAATCAGGTAGGATGTGTCGGTGATTAAATTTCTAACTGCATAAATATGTGGGGGATTCCCAGGTACTCAAAGGGATTTTCTTTTTCGGAAAATCCGAGTTTTTGGTAAAATTTAACGGCGTTAATGCGAGACATCAGTCTTACAGTTTTGAAATTATTTTGCTTGGCTTGTGCGAGCAATTTTTCCATGAGTTTAGTGCCAATTCCTTGATTTTGAAATTCAGGAAGTACGGCAATATAAGAGATGCTTCCCAATTCTGGGGATAATTCTCGAAGTCTGCCCGATGCGATAATTTGGCGATCGCACATTCCAATTAAATGCACAGCAGTATCTTCGCGATCGTCCCTTTCGCTGCCCTTTTCCATCCCTAGGGGCGATCGCAAAACCAACCACCGCTGGTAAAACATCTCTTCTAATTCTTGTGCGTTTTCAACCGGACGTATATCTATTTGAGGCATTTTTTGATTAAATTAAATTTATAAAAATACTATAGCTGTCCTTGCAGGGGTCATAATTTTTTTTACCCCCCCCCAACCCTCCCCTTGTTAAGGGGAGGGAGTAAGAAATTCACAAATGATTTAGGATTGCAATATATATTGTGCGAGTTACAAACTGTCAGTAATGCTGGTGAAATTAAAAGCTTTCACGCGCACTCCCGGTACGACAATACCGCCGTAACGTTTCACTTCGCTAACTGCATCCACATCCCGCAACATATCAGGTAAAACTTGATTGAAACGGAAATTTTTAATCGGGTAAGCAATCTTGCCGTTTTCAATCCAAAAAGTACCGTCGCGAGTCATGCCGGTTACTTCCGATGTTTTCGGATTCACGTAATTTACATACCAAGCTCGACTGACAAAAATTCCTCGTTCGGTTTGAGCAATTAAATCTGCTAAACTTTGATCGGAACCTGTCATCACCATCGGGTAATAACCACCTTTTGCTTCTTTGCCTTTTTGGGCGGCCCAATAGCGGGAATAAGATAAACTTTGAGGAACACCATTTTTGATGATTTCCAAATAGTTATTGCTCAATCCGTCGCCGAAAAAATTACCCGATCGCAACAAAGGATGACTTGGATCGCGCAGTACCTGCACTAACGGGCTGAAAAGTTGTTCTCCCGCGCGGTTTCCAGCGGGTTTTCCCGACTCATCGGCGATCGACATAAACGATCGCCCCTCATCCGCCGCCCGCGCATCCATAGCCCAAATTATCCACGGTAGCAAATCTGCAAACGCAGCGCCCTCAAAGATTACAGGATAAACACCAGGAGTAATTTCGCGGGGGTTGCGGGAGGCTTTCGCGCGCGAGACAACTTGTGCGGCTAATTCGGCGACTTGTAGTTCGTGGATGCCCCAAGCCGTGCTTTCCGTCCAGCTAGAACCGTCTCCAATGCGGGCTGTAAAGCCGAAATTCGCCTCTGTAGAGTGATTGCAGGCGCGGAGTCCGGTTGACGAGGCGATCGCGTACAGCGAAGCCTCAGCGCTCAATGTACCGGAAGCTTCCGCACCTTCGCCAGATGCGATCGCACAAGCCTGCTGTACCATTTTTGCCCGCTCTAGAGGCGATACAGCAGCCGTTGCTTCATCAAACGCCGCCGGGGGCAAATCGTAGGTTTGAGGGGGCAACAGCGGCATCCATTCGGGGTCTGCGGGGGCAATTCGGGCGAGTTCTTGCGATCGCTTGACGGTTTGGGCGATCGCATCTTCATCAAATTCGGTAACAGATGCAGAAGCGCTTTTGTTACCAAAATAGCTAGTAATGTTGAGGCTAAATACAGTTTTGCTGATATTTTGGCTGATTTGATTTTCCGAGAATCGGGAAAGAGATTCTTCGCCAGTAGAAAGACTGACAAATACTTCCTCTGCTTCCGATTGTTTGACTACCTTTTCTAATAAAGATAACGCTTGGTCTTCACTTAAAATTGCGGGCGATGTTGTTACGGTCATAAGCTAGAATGCTAGGAAAATTTGTTGGCTTTATTATTTATCTCAGAGCTCTCTCTCTGTGTTCTCTGCGCCCTCTGTGGTTAAATCATTCCGAATTAAGCCCTTCCCCCAATTTGAATATCTCTAACTCGCACCGGCACACAAGCATGAGTCATTTGAGCAACCTGTATCGGTTCACCTTTGCCGCACATATTAGTACCGCATTGAACCCGTTCGGAAGTCGGCCCGATTGCATCTACTTGATTCCAGAAATCCGTGCTCATTGAATGATAAGTTACATCCTTCAACATACCGACAACTTTACCTTTTTCCACCTTCCAAAACGCATCGCCGCCGAATTGAAAATTGCGCCGCTGTTGGTCGATGGAAAAACTGCCTGTACCGTCAATTAAAATCCCATCTTCCGTATCAGCAATCATCTGATCCAAAGTAGCAGTATGACTGCCGCCATCCGGGCCCGGTTCCAGTCCCAAATTAGGAATTCTCACCATCGGTACGCTAGACCAACTGTCAGCGCAGGCAGAACCGTTGCTGCTTGCGCGTCCGAGGCGATAAGCTGTTTCTCTGTCAGTGAGATAATCGACTAAAATTCCATCCTTGACAACGTACCAATCTTGCGATTTTACGCCCTCATCGTCGTAACCCATTGTACCGCGACCGTGGGGTTGAGTGCGATCGCACTTGAAGTTTACCCAAGGTGCAGCGTATTGCAGCTTATTTAACTTATCGGTAGTAGCAAAACTCGTGCCAGCAAAATTAGATTCGTAGCCGTAAACCCGGTCTAATTCTGTTGGATGTCCGACGGATTCGTGGATTGTCAGAAACAAATTTGTCGGCTTGAGAATCAGGGATTTGCAAATTCCGGCAGGGACTTTGGGAGCGCCAACTTTCTCAATTGCTTCGGCAGCTACTCGTTCGACGTGACTCAACAAATCGTCTGGATTAATATGTTCGTAGCCGATGTTTAGCGGCGGGCGTTCGTAACTGCGACGTTGGGCATCGCCGCCCGCAATTGCCGTACAGCCAAAACCCGGATAGCTGCGGTAGATTGTTTGTTCGATTAGCGAGCCTTCTGTGGATGCAAAAACCTTGTCTTCGCGGTTGAATGTCAAAAAAGAATAAGCTTTTTTGATGCCTTGTGATTCGTGTGCTAGCAGGCGTTCGTTGATGGTTAATAAAAGTTCGGCTTTGTCAGCAACGGGGACAGAAAATGGGTCAATTGCGATCGCACTAATGTAAGTATCGACATATTTTTCGACAGGTACTAAGCGCACCGGTTCCTTTTGAGTCAAGCGGCTGCCTTTAGCGATTTCTACAGCCAAAGCGACGATTCTGGCAACTTCTGCGGGTGTTTTGTTGTGACTGGCGGCAAAGCCCCAAGCGCCGTCTAGCAGCACTCGCACGCCAAAACCGGAACTTACATTATCGGAGATATTGCTTAAAGATCGATCGCGCGCATACAAACCTTGCCTCCGGTAACTGCAAAAGCGCACGTCACCGTATTCGCACCCACTTTTCCGAATTAACTCTACAGCTAAATTTGCCAACTCGCTAGTAGAGATTTTTGCAGTTAACAGTACCATAGTTATTCGTCGTTCGTCGTTCGTTATGAATGATTATAGCGCTGTTTAAGGATTTGAACGAACCGCGAAGACGCAAAGAGCGCGAAGGAAGACAAGAGAGAGAGATTTTCCCGATCTTCTTCTCTCTCTCTTCCTTCGTGTCCTTAGCGCCTTCGCGGTTTATTAAATCTCACTCCAATCCCTGCAAAACCGCAGTTAAGATTTCCAAAATGCGATCGATATGTTCCTGCTCAATAATCAACGGAGGCGACAAAGCAATAATATCACCAGTAGTCCGAATCAACAACCCTTTTTCAAAGCACTGCAAGAAACAATCAAAAGCCCGTTTCCCCGGCTTCCCAGGAATAGATTCCAACTCAATCCCCGCCACAAGTCCGAGATTCCGCACATCAATGACGTGGCGCACGCCCTTCAAAGAATGAACCGCATTTTCCCAATAATCAGCCAACTTATCAGCCCGTTCAAACAGCCTTTCTTCCTCATAAATATCCAGCGTCGCCAAAGCAGCAGCGCAGGCTAGGGGATGGCCAGAATAAGTATAACCGTGAAAAAGCTCGATCGCATTTTCAGGAGCATTCATAAAAGTATCATAAATTCCCTCCTTCACAAACACCGCCCCCATCGGCACAGTACCGTTAGTTATCCCCTTCGCCACCGCCACAATATCGGGAATCACCCCAAAATATTCAGTAGCAAAACTCGAACCCAAACGCCCGAAACCCGTAATTACCTCATCAAAAATCAGCAGAATTCCGTACTTGTCACAAATCTCCCGCAGCCGCTGCAAATAACCTTGCGGCGGAATCAAAACCCCCGTAGAACCAGCCACCGGTTCGACAATTACCGCCGCAATATTAGACGCATCATGCAAAGCCACAATCCGTTCCAATTCATCCGCCAAATGCGCGCCCCATTTCGGTTGTTTGCGACTGAAAGCATTGTGTTCTAAATTATGAGTGTGAGGTAAATGATCCACTCCTGTCAGCAAACTGCCAAAATATTTACGATTAGGGCCAATACCGCCGACAGAAATTCCCCCAAAACCAACCCCGTGATAACCGCGTTCCCTACCAATCAATCTTTGACGAGTTCCTTCACCTTTCGCCCGGTGATAAGCAATCGCAATTTTCAAAGCCGTGTCTACAGACTCGGAACCCGAATTAGTGAAGAAAACGCGATCGAAATTGCCCGGAATCATCTTCACCAAACGTTCCGCTAATTCAAAAGCGCCGGGGTGTCCCATCTGAAAAGGTGGGGCATAATCTAGAGTCGATACTTGCTTGTGAATTGCCTCAACAATTTTCGGGCGACAGTGCCCTGCATTCACGCACCAAAGCCCCGCAATCCCGTCGAGAATTGAGCGGTTATCATCGGTGGTAAAGTGCATATCTTTTGCAGAAACCAAGATGCGCGGATTAGCTTTAAACTGTCTGTTAGCCGTGAAAGGCATCCAATAAGCGTCCATATTTGTCATATTTTTTTATCCTTTTATGTTGATACTTTTGTGTCCAAACTATAACTTGTTACCGATTGGCGATCGCCCGACACTTATTATAAGTTTACAAATATCTCTTTTAAACGAACCGCGAAGACGCAAAGAGCGCGAAGGAAGAGAAGAAAGAGCTTTTCTTATTTCCAAATAGAGTCTTTACCTGAAAACATCTACCTATCTCCCTCTTTCTCTTCCTTCATGTCCTACCCTTCGTGTCCTTTGCGCCTTCGCGGTTCGTTAAATTTTACTCCACCGACTAATGTTGCAACAAACCAGTCAGCATTTTTACAGGCCGCCCGTCGTAGGGCCACGCGAAAGCATGGCGAAAAGCAGCATCTTGACAGGCTTGTAACTGCCGAAAATCAATGATATCCCGAGTCAACAAATTCTCATACTCAAAAGGCAGCCGCACGTTGTGCAATCCCGCGTTGTCGGTACAAATAGCAATATCGACACCGGCTTCAAAACATCGATCGAACACTACCTTCAATTCCCCCATATCCTCCAATGTCCCGGTTTTGAGATAGGTAGTCGGGCAAACCTCCAAGCATTGACCCCTGCGCGCGACTTCTGGCAGTAGTTCGGGATATTTTAGCGGAATTTGAATCCCGTGGCCAATACGCATCAAATAGGGCAAAAGTTCGGGATAACAGCCAGAGGTGGTTTCGTAAAGATGGCCGGTAGTCTTAATCCCGATCGACCTTGCGTACTCATACAATCCCACAAACTCCTCCAAACGATCGCCAATAGCCGCATCGCCGCCCGCAAGATCGATCGCACAAACATATTCTCCCATCTCGGCCGCCAAATCGACGATCGCCCGATTCACTTCATAGGGTAAACGCGAGTGCATACACAAAATTTGGCTAGTCACAATCGGACAATCGCCAATTTGACTGGCCTTACCCACAACCCGTACAATTTCTGCCATCAAATCAATGCGTTTTGACTGTTCCAAATGCTCTGGAGTCCGCAAATAAGGCGTATAGCGCAACTCCAAATAAGCCAGATTTTCAAATACGTAAGCGCCGCGCATCAACCGATAGATAAAATAAGGCAAAGTTTCCACAGTTTGCACGCTTTCTACCAGTGTGTGCAGTTCCAAATACTCATCGAGAGTATTGCGCGGACGAGTGTAAAAATCCTCAAACTCCGAATATTGTTGAAATCTCTCAACCATTGCGGCGTTATGGCGATCGAAATACCGCCACAGAATCCGAGGAACCACAGAACCGCCTAAATGTCGGTGCAACTCAGCGTGTAAAGTCATGGGATTTTAGATTTTAGATTTTGGATTTTGGATTGAATAATTGGGGAATAAATTACTCGACAATCAACAAGATTGCATTCATCTGCGTTTATCTCCGTACCCTTCGGGAAGTCGAAGCACATCTGCAGTTTCCCTCTCAATCAAAGATTTATGAATCTTATCTAATTACTTGGATCTTCCCTATAGTTGTATCTATTTAGAAAAGTAATCTCCTCTTAATCTTAATTCCTGCAAGCAGGTAAGCGGCTCCACATTTAAGCTGCATATTTGCAATGGACTATTCCCATTCTCCCCCTCTCCCATTCTCCCCCTCTCCCCCGATCGTGCTGGAAGTGGGTTGAAAGCGCCATAGAGCCTCAACTTTCTCAATTGTAACAAAAATATATTTGACATCCGCGACACATTCGTACATAATCGGAGTTTGTGTCAACCTGAACTGAACGCGAGAAACCCTTGGCTAACGTAGTTGTGATCGGCGCCCAGTGGGGCGATGAAGGAAAAGGCAAAATTACCGATTTGCTCAGCAAATCCGCAGATATCGTTGTACGGTACCAAGGGGGCGTCAACGCCGGTCACACCGTGGTAGTCAACGGTCAGACTTTCAAGCTGCACTTAATTCCGTCTGGGATTCTCTACCCCGAGACAAAGTGTATCATCGGCTGCGGCACGGTAATCGACCCTAAAGTTTTAATTGCAGAGTTAGATCAGCTAGAAAAACTGAATATTTCTACTGCCTCCCTGATGATTTCAGAGACTGCTCACATCACCATGCCCTATCACCGATTAATTGATGTGGCATCGGAACAGCAGCGGGGAAATTATAAAATCGGGACAACAGGACGCGGCATTGGCCCTACTTACGCCGACAAGTCGGAACGCACAGGCATTCGGATGCTCGACTTGATGGACTTGGAAGGCTTCCGAGAACAACTGGAATGGACGATTCATCATAAAAATGTCATTCTGGAAAAACTTTACAATTTGCCGCCTCTCAATCCGCAAGATGTTTTTGATGAATATCAAGTTTATGCAGAACGTTTGCGGCCGCACGTAGTAGACAGTTCCCTGAAGATTTATGAGGGACTTCACACGCGGAAAAATATTCTGTTTGAAGGCGCGCAAGGCACTTTATTAGACTTAGACCACGGCACTTATCCTTATGTTACTTCCAGCAATCCCATCGCAGGCGGCGCTTGTGTGGGAACGGGAGTTGGGCCCACAGCGATCGATCGCGTCATTGGCGTAGCAAAAGCCTACACAACCCGCGTCGGAGAAGGCCCCTTCCCTACCGAAATGGTCGATGGGATAGGCGCAGTTTTAGGCGAAAGAGGTGCAGAATTCGGCACCACAACCGGCCGGAAACGTCGCTGCGGCTGGTTCGACGCAGTAATCGGCCGCTACGCAGTCCGCATCAACGGCCTTGACTGTCTGGCAATTACCAAACTCGATGTTTTGGATGAATTAGAAGAAATAAAAGTTTGTGTTGCTTACGAAATTAACGGCGAACGCTGTATAGATTTCCCGAAAAGTTCCCGGATATTTGCTCAGTGCAAGCCCATTTACGAAACCCTTCCCGGTTGGAAACAGTCTACGGAAGATTGCCGCAAGTTGGAAGATTTGCCGTCACAAGCATTGGATTATCTCAAGTTTTTGGCCGACTTAATGGAAGTACCGATCGCAATTGTATCTCTCGGAGCCAGCCGCGACCAAACTATCATTGTCGAAGACCCGATTCATGGGCCCAAGCGCGCTTTGCTGTCTGCTGACGGCCATCCCGCAGCCAAAGCATTTTAGATTGCCGATTTGGGATTTTAGATAGGCTAAAGAGCGATCGGATAGCCGGAGATTGGGAGAATCATCGGTATCAACTTAATCTCAAGTATAGTATCAGTCTGCTCTGTGACTATTAGGCCCGCATATCCCCCCTAGCCCCCCTTAAGAAGGGGGGAGCCGGAGTCCTCAAACTCAACCCCTACTCCCCTTTTTGAGGGGGATTTAGGGAAAAAGAGGCTCAGTTACAAACAACAGATACAAAGGTTTTTAGGCGATTTTTGACGGGAATATCTGTGTTTTGCATTTGATGTGCTCGCACTCTAATAAAAAAATGCGGCCTTGCAAAACACCAGATGCTCTGATTGTTGACACGCCTTGGCGAAGAATTGCCGAATCACCAATGATATCGTTTCCGGTAGCATCGGAATGATTTAACCGGTGCTAGGGCGCAGAGAACACAGAGGAAAACAAGAGAGAGATGAATACAGAACTATGAAGCGCGGATTTGATCTGACTCGATTTTATAATTCCGATGCTACCGGATTTGATATGACTAGCCTTCGGCTTGCTTCGGCTGCGCCAGCTCACAAGCCGCTCTTCGGCTAAAATGACTAATGCCCAATCATTAATGACCAATGACTAATGACTAATCACTAATCACTAATCACTAATTATCAGGGAATTTAATTAAGTTCGATCGCGCTTTGCACAAATTTGATAAAATGTAAAAACAATCAACAGAAAGTAATAAAATGAAACTCGCAGTAGAATGTCAAAAGCGCGCAGAAGGCAGCAAACCTAACGCCCTCCGCCGCTCAGGATTGATTCCCGCCGTACTCTACGGACACAAAGGCTCTGAATCCATAGCCCTTACCATCCCAGCCAAAACAGTTGAAAGCCTGCTCAAAAAGCACGTAGTCAACAACGCCCTAATTGACCTCAGTATTCCCGACCTCTCTTGGAGCGGAAAAACCTTGCTCCGAGAAGTTCAAGTTCATCCTTGGAAGGGCTATCCTTACCACCTGAGCTTTTTCTCCGTCGCGAGTCAAGACAGCCTGGAAGTTGAAGTGTCGCTGAGTTTTGTCGGCGAATCTGTCGGTGTCAAGTTAGAAGGTGGCATCTTGGATACGGTGCTGACACAACTAGCAGTTAAGTGCAAACCTGACAGCATTCCTGAATCAATAGAAGTAGATATTTCTAATTTAAAAGTAGGGGATGCGCTGCACATTGAGGAATTAGTTTTGCCTGCGGGAGTGGTAGCTCTCGGCGAACCAACTCAGGTGGTTGTTAGCGTGCTGGGAATTCAAGCAGGTTCTGAAGCCGAAGACGTAGAAGAAGAAGAAGCAGCCGCGGCAGGAGCTTGATTAGTAATTACCAAAAAATTGGGTCTAAAGCCCCGTCCTTATAGGACGGCTTTAATTACCAGAAGTGTGGATACTTGTTAAGTATACAGGCTTATGTGTAAAAGTTTTAGCAAAAGTGATAAACTATTCTAATGATAGTTTTAGAGTTTAAGTTGAAGGGCAAAGCGGAGCAATATCGAATCATCGACGACATGATTCGGACGGCTCAATTTGTCCGAAACAAGGCTCTTAGACATTGGGTAGACAATCAGGGAGTCAAGTTAGTAGACCTGTACAAACAATGCGCCATCATGGCGAAAGAATTTGAATGGGCAGGCAAGCTTAACTCAATGGCGCGTCAAGCTTCGGCTGAACGTGCCATTTTTGCTATTCAACGTTTCTTCTCAAATTGCCAGGCTAAAAAGCCAGGGAAAAAAGGATATCCACAATTCAAACAGCACAGTCGTTCTGTAGAATACAAGACATCAGGATGGAAGCTTTCTACTGACAAAAGATGCCTGACTTTCACCGATGGTTTTGCCGCTGGAACCTTTAGATTGCTCGGCAGTAGAGATTTGCATTTCTCGGCGCCCGATGAGATTAAGCGAATCAGGGTGGTTCGTCGTGCTGACGGCTATTATGCCCAATTCTGCATCAACGTTGAACGAAAAGAGGAACCCGTTTCTACTGGCAAAATTATCGGCATAGATGTTGGATTAAACCACTTCTATACTGACAGCGACGGTGAAACAGTTGCCAATCCTCGGTATCTCCGCAAAAGCGAAAAAGCTCTGAAGAGATTGCAGAAGCGAGTTTCTCGGAAAAAGCAAGACTCCAAAAGCCGGAAAAAGGCAATCAACAAGTTAGGAAGAAAGCACCTAAAGGTGAGTCGGCAGCGTAAAGACTTCGCCATTAAGACGGCATTGTGTGTAGTGAAATCTAACGATTTTGTAGCCTACGAAGACCTTCAAGTGCGTAACATGGTTAAAAACCATAAACTTGCTAAATCAATTAGTGATGCCGCGTGGTCACAGTTTGCCGAATGGTTATAGTATTTTGGAAAAGTGTACAGCAAAACAGTTATCGCTGTTCCACCACAATACACATCTCAGAAATGCTCAAACTGTGGTAATCTTGTTAAGAAAACTTTATCAACCCGAACGCATATTTGCGGTTGCGGAACGATATTAGATCGCGATCACAATGCCGCGTTAAACATTCTAGCTAAAGGCTTAAAAGCTCATACAGGAATCGATTTAAATACGGTGTGGCACACCGGAATTTACGCTGGGAAACTGATCTCTACTCGCTGGTGGCGACATCAATGAGCAAATCAACTGGATGATCCAAGAATCCTCGCGTCTGATAGCCGGGGAGTGTCAATAATAGTTGTTAACTAATTGTTGACAAAAAGGCGATCGCACGACTTGGGAAAATGGCGATCGTTTTTTGCTAAAAAGACTCTTCTCCTTTGGGTGCGATCGCACGGCTAATGTCAAATGATTGTTGATAATTGGTATTATATTGTGTCCGGTCAATTGACAGCAATGTTATTATTACGATCGCCTACCGGACACGATATTACTGCGAATTATGCCGATCGCACTTTCTCAACTGGGCATTGAATCTGCCCTCGCACCCATTGACGAAAATCAATCTATGCGGCAACTTCATCAATGAAAGCCACTTCTAGAAACCGGAATAAATCCGTTTTTTCAATGATGCCAAAAGTCGGAGATCGATCGCACTCGACATAGGCCCCATCAACTAATTGCAGAATTCGCCATACCCGCCCGTTAAACCGCCAAAACTCAGGCACTCCCATACTTGCATAGAGTGTATTTTTATTGATATCGGTATTAGTAATATCCACTTCCACGACTAAATCGGGCGCTGGATCGACATTTAAATTAACCGGGCGATCGGCAACTAAGGCATAATTCTGGATGTAATAGCTGGTAAAAGTATAGTCATTTATTGCATGACATGGGAGGCGTTAAGTCCCTCCCCCTTCCCTTTCACTTT
>NZ_JAUBTX010000033.1:0-9972 GCF_036705185.1 Microcoleus sp. B4-D4
GCTGGTTTCACTTCGTAGCAGTCAAGCTAGGAGATGGTTTTTCCGTTACTATCCGTGATATTACCGCCCGCAAACAAATAGAATTGGCTCTCCAAGATGCGAATCAAAAATTAGAAGAACTGGCCAATCTAGATGGTTTGACTCAGGTGGCTAACCGTCGCTGTTTCAACAATCGCCTTCAAAGTGAATGGCAACGCCTAGCGCGAGAAAATCAGCCACTTTCTCTAATTTTATTGGACGTTGATAAATTCAAATCCTACAATGACTACTACGGTCATCTGGCTGGGGATGATTGCTTAATTAGAATAGGGCAAATATTACAAAAAGTAGTCCGTTGTCCCACCGATTTAGCAGCGCGTTACGGTGGAGAAGAATTTGTGTTACTCCTACCGAATACGGATTTAGAAGGAGGGATTAAGGTGTCACAAAACATTCAGCAAGAAATTCACAATCTGGCGATTCCCCATGCACAGTCTGACGTGAAGGAGATCGTCACAGTCAGTTTGGGTATTTCCTCACTCATACCCACCTTGGAAGTTCAACCAGATACACTGGTAGCCTATGCAGACAAAGCTTTGTACGATGCTAAACAACAGGGGCGCGATCGCTGGAGTACAAATTGTTGAAAAATCGGGGCGTTTTTCGAGGAAGGGGGAATTATACCGTTATACAGAACTGTTCGCCAGTTGTAATTAATCCTGGTTTGTTCTTTTCATGGTCACACCGTCAAATTTTTGATAATGAAAGTTTGATATTTTTCGTCCCCTGACGCTACCGCAGATGGCGGATATCCTGCCTTTTTCACAGTATGGAAATAGGGTTGGCTGAAAGAGAAACAAGCTGTAGCTAGGGCTACAGATTAAGAGTGTAAATCCTAATTAAATATCTAAACCCACGACTGTTAAATCGGGAGGATGTTCGACAACAAACTGGTAATCTAACTCTTGTTTGGCTTGAGGCGGTAGAGACATTATCCATTCCAACATTCCCATTTCACCTGCTACTATCTTCGGATTGGTGACACTCAACCGCACTTTTATTTGCTCGTTGCGACTGACTGGTAGTTGCTCTTTCAATATCAATTTTACAGGCACCTGCTGCAAGTTTGTCACAATTAACCGATAACCGTAACTCGTGCGCCGCTGATTGCCGATCAGTTTTTTATCGACGTGTCTATCGACTAATTCTCGCTCAATTTTTAGTCCTTCATCTATTCCTAAATTCAGCTTGAATTCTTGGCCAGGGGAAATATTTGCTAACTGTAAAGTACCTACGAAAGTGTTGTCGCGAAAGATATTTGCTTGACCGGGCAGCAGAGTTACACCTGTCATTGGATTGGTGACAATTGCTTGCAAATAAGCAAAGCTGACTAAACTCGGAACGGCTATGTATTGAAGTTTTGAGGGATAATTTTCGCTGAAAATAGTGACTTTGTGCGGCGTGCCGTCGCTGGGAATATTGGTATTTCCTCCTACTTGAAATGAGACGGTACTGCCTTCTCTAGATACTCTTGCTGTGGCGGTTTGAGCTGCTATGGGTTCGGGCGCGGGTGCAGCAGCACTAGGAGCCTTCATTGCCACAGCCATCTCAGGTTCAGCAATTTGTCTGCTTCGTATTCTCATCAATTCTGCGGGTTGAGGAGATTTTGGGTGAAGAATATCGATATACCAGGGTTGGAGTTTTGGTGGCAAAGTTCCCAATCCGGGTTTGGCTGTGGATAAAGTCAGTGCTACTCCCGTCCAATCTTCGCCTGTATTTTGATTGACTTCGGCTAGGTAGTTGAGATTGATTTGGTTGTCGGTAGTGTTGACTCGCAAGTCGTAAAGGGGAGTCCAACGGGCTTGGGTTACTACATAGGAAATTTCGAGTTCAAAATTGCCGCTGCCGCTTGGTTCGATCGCAACAATGATGTTAAAACTTTGTTGGGAATGGGGAGTTTGTAGTTGGCGCAACTGCTGGCGTAAGGCTTCTATTTGCTTGTCTAATTCCTGCTGCTGTCTTTCGTGTTGCCCGATCGCACTTATGTACTTTTTATAATTACTGCCTAAAAAATTGAGCAATTCGCCGACTTCGTTCAAACCAATCTGTTGCTTGGAGATGCTGCTGGCAAAGGAACCCACGCTTTTTGCGCTTAAATTCTCGACAAAGTTGAGTTGAATTTTACGCGAGGCGATTTGGTCTTGTATGGCGCGTTTTTGGGTTTCTAACTCTTGGATTTGTGCGGTTAATTCGGCGATGCGATCGCCCGTAGGTTCGCTGCTAAACACTTTTTCGGTGCGTACTCCCAGCAATCGCACGGCGACTGTACCCGCACCGGTGGCCCTGACTGACTCTGTTTCGAGGGTTGTGGGGAGAGAGGCGATCGTTAATTCGCACTCGTTTCCCGTCAAGGCTACTGTGCCGCGGCGGGTTATCAGGGCGCGATCGGTATAAACTGTAACTTCAGAAATTTGCGACTCTACTATTTTGATATTATCGCGATCGAGTAAATCTGAATTAGTCATTGCTACTAATACCTTTACGAAACTCTTTTAATGCTTCCAATGGCGAGGAAAATAAAATGCAACGCTTCAACAAACATAAGTCTAATTCTGGCAGCAATTCGCTGCTAGCAATCGGCTCATAACCCTGCTCTCGCAAGCGGTAAAGTTGCAGCGTTCCGTCTTCCCAAAACCAAACTTCAGGCACACCCATCAGCCGATATTTCTGAAGTTTAATCGGACTACCGCTAGTAATTACCACCTCAATACATAAATCGGGAACATTTTTATCTTTCCCCAAGCAATAGGACAAATCTGCCTGATACTCGACTTGACCATCAACAATTTGGCTGTAAGCACCGCTAGGAAAGAACTCAATTTCCTTAACTTCAAAGTAGATCGCAAGCAATAAGCTAATTATCGATTGAAATGCTTCATGAGGTTTACTAATGCCCACAATTTCTAAAACTCCTTGACAATAAAATAACCGCACTCCTGGCACATTTTCAAAGCTGGATTTAATTGCTTTAAACTGCTGCCAATTCAAACCGCGCCAAGTGAAATGCTGCTCGGCTGTGGGAGAAACTGTGGGATTGTCTATAGTTTGAACCATGACTGTCCTGTGGATTTAAAATGTTAGCAATAATTCAATGTTAACTCAGCGGCTCGATTCCCGCCAAATCCAAAATTTGAGGAATCAAATCTTCTCGCTTCACTGCCATCAGGTGAACTCCTTGACACAATTGCCGCGCTAGCTTGACTTGTTCGGCCGCAATTTTTATGCCTTCCTGCAAAGGTGCTGGAGCTTTTGCCAAACGGTCGATCGTCTCTTGCGGTATGTGAACTCCCGGCACGTATTTTTTAATAAATTCAGCATTTTTAGCTGATTTAAACAAAAAGATTCCTGCTAAAATTGGTTTGTTGCAGCCAGCAGCAATGTGGTGCATAAACTTATCAAAAACTTCAAAATCTGTAATTAATTGGCTCTGAAAAAACTGTGCTCCGGCTTCTACTTTTTTCTCGAATCGACTTTGCAACCCCGACCAACTGGGGGATTGCGGATCGACAGCGGCACCGACAAATAAATCGGTAATTCCGTCTGTTAAAGCTTTGTCATTCCAGTCTTTGCCGCCGTTCATTTTTTGAATGACTTGCAGCAGCCGCACTGATTCTAAATCGAATACACTTTTGGCTTTTGGATGGTCGCCGGCTTTGACTGGATCGCCGGTGAGTGCCAAGATATTATGGATGCCTAAAGCGTGGGCTCCCATGAGATCGGCTTGCAGGCCTATTTGATTGCGATCGCGGCAAGCAACTTGACAAATCGGCTCAATGCCGTGCTGCAATAGAATCGCGGAAACTGCTAGCGGGCACATTCGCAGCACTGCGCGGCTGCCGTCTGTAATATTAATAGCGTGAACTCTGTTTTTTAGAAGTTCAGCCATTTGTATGGTGTGGGTGATGTCGCCGCCTTTTGGCGGGGCAACTTCGGCGGTAATTATAAATTCTCCGGGGGTGGTGCAGGCTGTACGAAAACGGTTCATAGTTAGTTGATAGTTGACAGTTGACAGTTGGCAGTTGGCAGTTGGCAGTTGGCAGTTGGCAGTTGGCAGTTGGCAGTTGACAGTTGACAGTTAACAGTTGGCAGTTGGCAGTTGACAGTTGACAGTTGGCAGTTGGCAGTTGACAGTTGGCAGTTGACAGTTGGCAGTTGGCAGTTGGCAGTTGACAGTTGACAGTTGGCAGTTGACAGTTGACAGTTGGCAGTTGACAGTTGACAGTTGGCAGTTGACAGTTGGCAGTTGGCAGTTGGCAGTTGGCAGTTGGTAGTTGTAATTTTTAACCAGTAACCAATAACCAATAACCAATAACCAATAACAACTAACAACTAACAACTAACAACTAAACAGGTAAAGAATAACCGAAAGCTGTCTTAACCTTAGTTAGAGTTTGATTAGCAATGGTTTCTGCTTGTTCTTTTCCGCGACGCAGTACAGAGTCTAAATATCCCCGTTCGTCCATGATGTCTTTGTATTTATCCTGAATCGGTTTCAGGGCATTAATTGTTGTCTCTGTCAACAGGGGTTTAAAGTCACCCCAACCCATATCTTGACATTCCGCTGCAACTTCTTCCTTCGATTTGCCGGAAAGCAGGAGATAAAGTGTTAGCAAATTTCTAGCTTCGGGGCGTTCTGGGTCGTCAAAGGTTAAGCCACGCACGGCATCTGTTTTGCACCGCTTGATTTTTTTTGTAATTGTTTCTGGCGAATCTAATAAGTTAATTCGACTTTGTTCGGAGGGGTCAGATTTTGACATTTTGCGCGTACCGTCGGTCAAACTCATTACTCTCGCGCCGTCTGCCCTAATTAACGGTTCGGGAAGTTTTAATACGGGTTTTTCTGGTGTGCCGAATTGGTGATTTAATCTGATGACTATATCGCGGGTGAGTTCCAAATGTTGTTTTTGGTCTTCTCCTACTGGTACTTTGTCGGCATCGTAAAGCAAGATGTCTGCTGCCATCAATACGGGATAATTTAGCAAGCCTGCGTTGACGTTTTCGCCTTGTTTAATTGCTTTTTCTTTAAACTGAATCATATCTTCGAGCCAGTTAATCGGCGTAATGCAGTTTAGCAGCCATGCTAGTTCTGTGTGCGCCGAGACGTGGGATTGCACGAAAATAGTAGAATGTTCTAAATCGATGCCGCAAGCTAAATAAAGGGCGGCGATGGCGTAAGTGTCGGAGGCTAGGGTTGCTGGATTGTGCGGTGCGGTGATTGCGTGCAAATCGACTACGCAAAAGTAGTTTTCGTACTGACTTTGATTTTCTACCCAGTTGCGAATGGCACCGAGATAATTGCCTAGGTGAAGATTGCCTGTTGGCTGAACTCCTGAAAGAACGCGCTGTTTACCCATGAGGAAAGAATAGAATTGATTTCACATTTCTATATTGACACGTTATTTCAATTTCAGATCCCCTTCGTTAAATTCGATCAACCGGAAACGATCTAAATCCCAGCCTTAAAAAGCTCGCTGTCAAGTGTCAACTGTCAACTGTTTTTTGGTTTAGTGCGCCACCAAGTGATGCCGGCTGCAAAAAGGGCGATCGCAAAACTCAAGGCAAAGGAAAATACAAAGGGATGCCATTGCATTAAAATTGGGATTTGATGGTTTTGGACTGTATCGAAGAGTTTGTCTGTACCGCTTGATGCGGCGATACCACCGGCTGCTAAACCTACGCCGATCGCCTGTACTGTGCTTTCTAGTCGATCGTCCCGATATTTCTCTTTGTCTTCGCTGTTGCGGAGTGCGAGTTGGTTTGTGCGATCGCTCCTGGCTTGTTCTATTTCTACTATGCCGCGAATTGAGGCGATCGCCTGATCGATTAAGTTTGTCCCGTGGCGGAAATATCCTAAGTCTCCGGCTATTTGCGATCGCACATAAGGAGCCGTTTTTATACTGAAGTTATTTAATATTGATAGTTCTTCCTTATCGATTCCTAGTATATCACAAATTTTCTGCAAAATGTCAGTATAATTGTTAAGATTTAGGACAATTGTATTGTCATAATTTTCGAGTTTCCGCAGCAGGCTAGTATAAGTTACAGCTTTGCTGAAGAGTTGCTTTAGCTGTTCCTGAAATTCCTGCAATTGGACAGAAGTTAATACAGTTCCTCTGGAAAATTGCTGCTGCAATATCTCCATATTTTTCTCAATGATCCGGTATTCGCGATCGAGTTCGCGGTAAATCTGGCGGCTGTCTTGAAAAGCTTTGATAATTTTGTTGCGGTAAAATAGCAGGTCGAGTATTTCTGCTTGGCAAGTGCTAAAATCTTCGTCGGTTTGTTTGTCAGCCAGCAGCCAGACAAGCAGGTGGCGGTAATTCGCAATATCGCTAATTGTACCGTATTCAAAAATCGGACTACCGAACAGTTTACCCGATAGATCAAATACAGGTGGCGAGTCGCCTTGGAATAAACTATCGCGACATTTATCGGCGAGGGGTTTGAGGGAATCTAATTTCTCTGGTGGCGGTTCCGTAAGCCATGCAGTAATTAGGAGAGTTTGACCCAAAAAGTTGTCATCGCCATCGATAAGTAAGGCTTGATTTGGGTTAAATTTCTGGATTAGATCGACATCTACATTATCGGCTGTGCCGTCTTCCGGGCAACCTATATTTAACCATAAAGCATAGCTGTCGTGAATTTGTAGCGGTTGGGCAAAACCTTCTATGGGTGGATTGCTGTTAAATGTTAGTGCGACATTTGGCAACAAATCATCGCGGTAGCTGTCAGATTTTGGCGGAAAAACTAGATTTTGTGTTACCCTTTTATCGGTGAAGTTGGCGAGGATATTGTCGCAGTGTTTCCACAGAGGATTATTGCTGCACTGACTGTCATTGTGCAGTTGGAAAGCGTATAAATAGACATTCGGGGCAGAAATTTTGTCTGTCATATTATTGGCGCGGGGGCTATGAATTGGGGCGGCGTTTTTTGAGATTTTCTGGCAACTCTGGATAGCGGTTTAATAGCCTTGGTTCTTGCTCTTCTTTTTTGGTGGGTTGTGGTTTTGGTTTTCTAATAAAATTGTTGATTTCATCTGTTATTTTAGGATAGTTTGCACACCAATAACCAATAGCATCAGCTACTTCGTTATTCGATTTATCAGCCATCTGGGATATCGTATTGCTGAGATTTGCTAAATCGTCAACCGCCCCGACTTGTTCAAATACTTCGGGGTTGGTTTCAAAGACTGCTAGGAAACCGGAAATAAATTGTTCGTCTGTCATTGCAAATTTCTCCTTTGATTATAATGAATTTATCGTTGAAATGATTTAGAACTCAGGTCAAAGAAACCGGGTTTATCTGAGAAATCTCAAGTGAAAAAAACAATCTCCGCAGAAACCCGGTTTCTGATACCAACGCTTATTGCCCAACTGCACAGAAAGCTGCCCAGTGTAGGGGAGACTCATAAGGTTGATAATCCGGTTTGTAACCGCGCCTGTATTTGCCTTGAATTTTCTGTTTGTGTTCGCGACTCAACAACTGCGACGCTTCCACCCATTCTAGCAAACTTTTAACAGTCACACTCCGCAGCCACAACTGAGACTCCCGCAAAGCAATCGCCACAGGCGGGCGATTTTCAGACAGGAAAAGCTCATAAAATTTAATCATCAAAATTGCCGTAGATACATCATTGACAGCCCACAAAGTGCTAATCACATTCGTGGTTCCGGCGTACAAAAAACCGCTAGGCAATCCGATATACTCATCAGTGGTATCTCCAATATCCGTTAACCCAGTTTCGCAGGCGGAAAGCGTCACTAAACTGCACTTACTCAGGGGCAAATCAAAGATTTCTTCCAGCGTCAGACATTTTTCAATATCCCACAATTTGTCTTGAGGGGAACGAATATAACTTTTGTTCTCCGAGTCCACGTTATCGGTGGCAATTTTCGCACCAGCTAAGATTAAAGCTGATTTCCGAGGATTGTTAAAGTCGAAAAAGCCGTGACAGGAAAAGTGGGCGATCTCGGCATTCTGCAACGCTTCAAGCTGTTGCTGCAATCCTGTCTTACTTGCCTTTTCCCGAATCAAAACTTCCGCTGGATTAAAGGATTTGGCAATTGCTTCAACTTCGATGTCGGTGAAGTCTAAATCTTCTGTCGGGTTTTGAATGGCAAACAATCTTGTGGGTGATGACTCTTCCCCAGTCGGATTTACCCGCTGAGGTAATTGTAATAGCTGACAACTGGGAGTATATCTCACGCCGCCAGGGAAAAGATCGAGGAGACATCCAGTTTCTTCTATATTCTGCCTTAGCCTTCGGCTGGTTAATGCGTGAAGTGGCAACAAGTGCAAATATCGGAAGGGAACTAATATCAATCGCTGGCATTTTTTAGGGAGGTGAGAAATTATTTTATCGATGTGCAAGATTTTAGCTAATTTTTCGAGGCGGGTTTCTAGCTGATTTCTCCAGTTGTCAGGTTGATTGATGTAGTCATCAATATACTCGTTTGCAAAATCTACTAATTTTTGCGAGTCTTGATGTGAAGATTGCCAGAGATAGGGTTGGGTGGAGTCGCGGGTAATAATAAAAACTTTAAAGCCGTTAACAGTAATGTACCATTCCAAAATTGCCTCGTTTTTACCTAACAGACTGCGAATTTCTTGAAAACTAATTCGCTGTACATTTTGCGGTAGGCTGCGGGAATTGTGAAACAATTCTACTAAGTTTCTGGTTTTGCTGCGTTCGATGTATTCTAGGGCGGCGGTGTTGTTTTCCATTGCTATGCAAACTTGTACCATGAGCTGATAAAGTTGACGCCATTCTTCAGCTAATTTTTGTCTATCTGCTTCGCCGCCGATAATGATTTTACGCCGTATTGATTCGACTGTCTCAATGGCGCAGTTAAAACTATCGTAAGCTTCTGGGAGTTGGGAATTCTGCCTGTAGGCACGTCCGAGATTTTCTAAGGTTTGAGCATGATTGATCGGAAATGCCTCACAGGTGTAAACTAACAAAGCTGCCTGATAATTGGAAATCGCAATTTCTATATTCTCCGCTTTTGGGCCTCGGATTCTATTGCTATAGGCATTCGCCAAATTATTTTGACCCCTTGCCCATTCAAAGGGAAATGCCTCGCGGGTGTAAACTGACAATGATGCCTGATAATTGGAAATCGCAATTTCTATATTCTCCGCTTTTGGGCCTCGGATTCTGTCGCTGTAGGCATTCGCCAAATTACTTTGACTCCTTGCCCATTCAAAGGGAAATGCCTCGCGGGTGTAAACTGACAATGATGCCTGATAAATGGCGATTGCCATTTCTATATTCTCCGCTTTTTCGCCTCTGATTCTCTTACTGTAGGCAATCGCCAAATTATTTTGAGTATTTGCCCAATATTCAGGAAATGCTTCGCGGGTGCAAACTAACAAAGCTGCTTGATAAGCGGAAATCGCTTTTTCTAGATTATCTGCTTTTTCGCCTCTGATTCTGTCGCCGTAGGCAGTCGCCAAATTATTTTGAGTATTTGCCCAATCTTGAGGAAATGCCTCGCGGGTGCAAACTAACAAAGCTGCTTGATAAGCGGAAATCGCTTTTTCTAAATTATCTGCTTTTTCGCCTTTAATTCTGTTGCAGTAGGCAGTCGCCAAATTATTTTGAGTATTTGCCCAATATTCAGGAAATGCCTCGCGGGTGCAAACTAACAAAGCTGCTTGATAAGCGGAAATCGCTTTTTCTAGATTATCTGCTTTTTCGCCTCTGATTCTGTCGCCGTAGGCAGTCGCCAAATTATTTTGAGTATTTGCCCAATCTTGAGGAAATGCCTCGCGGGTGCGAACTTCTAAAGCTGCTTGATAAGCGAAAATCGCTTTTTCTAGATTATCTGCTTTTTCGCCTCTGATTCTGCCGCAATAGGCAGTCGCCAAATTATTTTGAGTATTTGCCCAATCTTGAGGAAATGCCTCGCGGGTGCGAACTTCTAAAGCTGC
>NZ_JAUBTX010000033.1:10072-11989 GCF_036705185.1 Microcoleus sp. B4-D4
TTGACAAGCAGAAATCGCTTTTTCTAGATTATCTGTTTTTTCGCCTCTGATTCTGTCGCTATAAGCAATCGCCAAATTATTTTGAATCGTCGCCCAATTTTTAGCATATTCTTGACGGGAAAAAACAGTCAGGGCAATTTCATAACCTCTAATGGCAATTTCCAAATTATTTGCTCTGCTGCCTAAAGAAAATTCCGCGATTACATCGCTAAAATTGACAATAACTGCTGTTATAGAAATGCGGATATCTTGGCTATCTAAGTTTGGCAAAGTTTCTCTCGCCCAATTTTGCAAAACTACAGCCAAATTATCATTAACTAAGTTGAGATTATCCCGCAGGAGGGGATAAATTACTTGAGGATCGCCCTTGCTACCTTGTGTTGCCTGCAACACTTCTTCTAGGAATTTGAGGTAAGTGGCGGGTGACAATTTCTCTACCATTGTATTGCCATAACTACCCATGAGATGCCCTGCAAGAGTCATTAAATAATTAGCATCATCCAGGTTGTTATCAATTCTTAGAGCATTTGCCCTCTCTAGCATTACCTGTACTAATCCCGCATCATCTAACTCGGAGTTTGCCTGCAAAATTGGGTTTTCTTCCCCATTAGGGCAACTCAGTAGCGATCGAATCAGATTGAGATAAGCTTGGTGGCGCGCTTCGTTCATTGCTGACAACCCATGTTTTTATAATTTTACATTCTTGGTCGGGGAAAAACAAGGGGGAAATCACGGGCAAATGAAAACCGGGCGGTTTCAACCACCGGGTTTCTTTACGGAGGAGTTGGCGCTGATTTAGGATGTTTTCCCGCGTAGTAAACAAGCACTTTGCGTTGGTCTTCATCGGGTACATAAAATACTCGATCGGAACTTGTTACTTCATATTCCCACGCACCTTTATAAAGTTTGCCTTTTAACGGAAAAACTCTCTTCGGTTTTCTCAACATCGGGCTACTACATAAATCCTGATAGCAGCGACGAGTATTCTCAGGCGCACGTAACAATAAAGCTTCCCAATCCCGATTAACCCTTCGGTTTTTCGCTACTACTAACCAGGGTGATTCAGGTAATTGCACTATAATTTCGGCTGGATTTTCTTTGGCAGATGGGGGTGTAGGAGGTGCTGTAAGTGATTCTTCAGGGGGGATTACTAACTCAGAAAGCACGGGTACAGGTGCGGGAAGTTCTTCAGAGGAAACCGCGCTTTCTAAATCGTCTGGAGTGGGTGGAGTATGCGTCATACCTGAGTCGATTCAGTAGTGCTTTCTATTTGAGGCGGTGTCAGCAATACTTCGTCAATTTCATCGCTGAAAGCTGCTGCGAGTTCCAGACTAGAAAGTGCTTTAGCGCTTTCGTGCCATTCATGGATTACAATCTCGATCGCACTCCACGCCCCAGGTTCCGATTCCGCAAGTCGGTAAGCTGTTTCTAATTCAGCAATCAATTCGCACAGTTCATCTGAGTCAAATACTTTCAGCCACTCATAGGGATGTTCTGAACTAATTGGTTCTCCCAGACGCAGGCGGTAAGCAGCGGCCATCACTTCAAATACTGTTAAAGAAACAGTTGCAGCTTTTACCCACAGCGCCATCTCCTCGCGCCGCAGCAAAGCAAAATGTTGCTCGTTGCGAGTGATGGTAACAGGGTGTTCCATCGCCAAATCGAGAACTCGCCCCGGTTGTTGGTTCAATTCGGTTGCGGTGATTAATTCATCGCCGTAAACAAGGCGGGAAGATTCATTTAGCATAGTTTTTGGGCCGACTTGCGATTCGGAATGCTTGTTAATCTATGTATTGATTATAGACGTAATTAGACTCAGCGGTTGAAACCGCGTCTACAAAAACAAAGACTCAGCGGTTGAAACCGCGTCTACACAAACAAAGACTCGGCGGTTGAAACCGCGTCTACACAAACAAA
>NZ_JAUBTX010000033.1:12089-77329 GCF_036705185.1 Microcoleus sp. B4-D4
AAACAAAGACTCAGCGGTTGAAACCGCGTCTACACAAACAAAGACTCGGCGGTTGAAACCGCGTCTACACAAACAAAACCCGCCTTCGCGGGTTGAAGAGTGTACGGTTTCAACCGCAGTCTCAAAATAACTAATGACTAATTACAAATCTGTCAGCAACCGGGCTTTGCGTAAAATAAATGTGAGGACTGTTTCTTGACCGGTGATAATATCGGCTCTGCCCTCCATTCCCGATTGAATTGAATACTGGCGGGGGACATTTGCCTGGGAATTTCCGAAGAATTGACCGCTGCTGGATTGGAGTTTTGTTAAATAAGTTTGTTCTGGCTTGATTGCAACTTCGTAATAAGATCCACCTGAATTATTGGCGGGATTTTGAGGGGCGATCGCATCTGGGGCGATCGCGCTGACTGTTCCTTTCAATGTGCCGTAGTCGGGGAAGGGTAAAGCGGAAATTCTGATCTGTACGGGTTGGCCGATTTGGATGCGGGCGATGTCTTGGGATGTGACTTTGGCTTTGACTACCAGGGGTACGTCGCTGGGGACGATTTGGGCGATCGCACTTCCGGCTTGTACGGTTTGACCGGTATTTTGTACTTCCAATTTGAGAATTGTACCATCAGCGGGGGCGCGGATCACGCTATTTTTGAGTTGTGACTCAACTTGATTTAGCTGTTTTTTAGCTTGAGTCAATTGTTGTTGGATGGTCGATCGCTTGACGAGCAAAACCCGCCGACTTCTACCCAGTTTCTCGGCAACATCCGGCAGCGATGCGGCGATTTTGACTAAAGCGGATTCGACTAATTCCTGTTCGGCGGAACTTCCGCTTTGGATGCTTTTAAGTTGCGCGCTGGCCAAAATTTGATTTTCTAAGTCGCGCAGTTGCTGGTTGATTTGCTGTGCTGCTGCTTGAGACTGATTAATGATTTCTTGGAATTGCTTGTTTCGATCGCCCAAACGCGAACCGTCTACAACTGCGATCGCATCTCCGGCTTTCACTGTCTGATTTTCGCTGACAGCAATGCTTTCGACGGTTCCTTCGGTGGCCGCTTCCACGACGCGCACTTCTCCGGCGGGACGGACGATCGCCTCTGCTTTGACTGTGGCGCTGTATTTGGTGACACTAGCCAGGGCGATCGCCCCGCCAAAGGTGGCCACCATCAAAATTCCCCCCAAACTTGTCCAACGGCTGACAGGGGGCAAAAACTGGTCGTTATTAAAGGTTTCAGCGGGTGTGGGTTCGGGAGTGAGAGACATGGTGGGTGCTGGGGGTGAGAGGAATAATTTTGAGCTTTGAGTTTTGAGTTGGGGGGAGGAGGATAGTTTTGAGTTTTGATACCAGTTCTAAAAAACAATGCAACTGTATACAAGCTCTAAATCCTTATAAAATCCGTTATTTTCAATGTTTTCATCTCTCATTTCAAATAGTAAAATGAAAAGGAAGAGAGCGATCGTTTATTTTTTTTGTCATATTTATTTTCCGTTTTCCGGATACCAAGGATAGGTTGAGAAGTCTAATACGGCTTACCAATCAAGCCCGAAGAAACTGGGTTTTTGATCGAGTCTGCGGGCTGCAACCAAAGATTTTCGTCAAAAAATCCGGTATCTGACAAGGAGTGCGTCCAGGACTATATAAATCAAAATTCACGGGGTCAAGGTCAAAATCCGCACAGCTTTGCTGTCCCCACCCGCAAATTTCCCCAAACATCAAGAATGGTGGACAAAGCGGGCAACATTCATGAAAATAGGACATTTCAGTAATGATTTTTGGCGCTGTTACCCGGTTTTTTGGGGAGATGTACGTAAGTAAGTACATAGGTATTAATAGGAGTTCCTCATGCCGGAAAATCAACAAAATTCATTCTTTACCGAGATCACCGAACGAGAATCGGCTACTGTCAGCGGTGGCAGCTCTACCAGCGGTGTCAGCATTAATAACAGCAACAGCGGGAGCGAAAACAGCAGCAATGACCTCAATATGCTGTTTTTCATGCCGCAGCCGAACCAGTTGTATCTGTACGATCCGAACCGATCGCGCCCTTACAAAACCCTAATAGTCTAGATAGGTGAGTCTGGTAGCGCGATCGAAAGAAATTTGGAAAATATCTCAGTAACATTCCGGAACTCGCACAGCACTTAAAGAACTATTAGTTAGTAATTACACGAGGCTATATAAAACTTATAAAACTTATAGTTCTCGTTCCATCTTGTCAAATTAAAAGGAGTCAAATCATGAAAGACACTAAGGAAAATTCACTGTTTGCTGAACTCACCCCTGAAGAATCAGCTAGCGTCAACGGCGGTTACTATTATGCCAATAATCGCTACGACGACTGTAACCGTGGGCGCCGCTACAGTTGGGTAGTGTACCGCCGGAATTGCGACGGTTCATACAGAAGAGTAGTCCGCTACGGCTACTCATAAAGTTTAGGGCTGTGAATTCAGCTCTCTAACTGTCGATCGAGAAAGCACCCATAATTTCATGGTGCTTTATTTAAGCGAGGCTGTAGAAATTTTAAATAATTTCTAGTTTCTGTTAAAAACTTTTAATCTTGAAAGGAGTCAAATCATGAAAGACACTAAGGAAAATTCACTGTTTGCTGAACTCACCCCTGAAGAATCAGCTAGCGTCAACGGCGGTTACTATTATGCCAATAATCGCTACAACGACTGTAACCGTGGAAGCCGCCGCAGTTGGGTAGTTTACCGCCGGAATTGCGACGGTTCCTTCAGAAGAGTAGTCCGCTACGGCTACTCATAAAGTTTAGGGCTGTGAATTCAGCTCTCTAACTCTTGATTGAAAAGCACCCATAACTTTATGGGTGCTTTTTGCTGATTGGGTAGTGGGTGAGGAGTAGTGTTCATTATGCTCTACTCATTATTCAATTGGCAAAATGTTAAAAAATATTCCTTTGATCGGCAAAATGCCATTATTCGGACAAGTAAACAGGTTTAAGAAATATCAGGTTGTTCTCCAGCAAAGCGAAGAAGATTGCGGGGCGGCTTGTTTGGCTTCTATCGCCAAATATTACGGACAGAATTTTACAATTAGCCGCTTGCGAGAATTTGCCGGTACCGGTCAAAAGGGAACGACTTTACTGGGTTTGAAACAGGGGGCTGAGGCGATCGGCTTTAATGCTCGATCCGTGCGAGCAGCCGCTGCTATTTTAGATAAAATTGATGAAGCACCTTTGCCGGCAATTATTCACTGGAGCGGGTATCATTGGGTTGTTTTGTACGGAAAACAGGGCAATAAATATGCGATCGCCGATCCGGCCATTGGTCTGCGCTATGTTTCTAAAGAAGAATTAGCAGCGGGTTGGACAGATTGGCTGTGCTTGCTAGTAGACCCAGATCCAGAGCGGTTTTTTGCAGAAGCAGACGGTCAACCGCCCGCCAATTCCTTACAAAAATGGATGCGCCGGGTTGGGATTTACCGCCACATTTTAATCGAAGCATTGTTGATGAATTTAGTGTTGGGTTTGCTGTCGATTTCGTCGCCTTTTTTAGTTCAACTGCTCACCGACGACATCCTGGTGCGGGGCGACACGCAACTTTTGGCAAGTGTGGCGATCGCAGTTATAATTATGAATTTTTTTAGCAGCAGTTTAGGATTAGTTGAGTCAAACTTAATTGCTCAATTTTCCCAGCGTTTAGAGTTAGGATTGGTGATGGAGTTTGGGCGCAAATTTCTGCGCTTGCCTTTGAGCTTTTACGAAACCAGACGCAGCGGCGAAATCGTCAGTAGATTACAAGATATCCAAGAAATAAATAAATTAGTTTCTCAAGTAGCTATCAGCTTGCCCAGTCAATTTTTTATAGCGGTAGTTTCTTTTATTTTTATGTTATTTTACAGCACGCAACTAACGTTGGCTGCAACAGCGATCGCTCTATTGATGACTGCATCTACAGTTGTGTTTCTGCCCGCACTGCAGCAAAAAACGCGGTCTCTATTTGTGCTGGAAGCAGAAACTCAAGGCGTTTTAGTCGAAACGTTTAAAGGTGCGTTGACTGTAAAAACTACTAGCAGCGCCCAGCAACTTTGGGAGGAATTTCAAAGCCGCTTCGGTCGCTTAGCAAATCTAACTTTCCGCACTACACAAATTGGCATCCTCAATAATATTTTTTCGGGTTTTATTGCTTCTGCTGGTGGCATTACTTTGCTGTGGTTGGGCAGCGGTTTGGTGATTGACAAGGTATTGAGTATCGGTCAGTTGCTGGCGTTTATTAGTATGAATCAAAACGTTACTACTTGGGTGACTTCTTTAGTCGGATTTAGTGATGAAATGACTCGCGTTAAGACAGCAACTCAACGGCTTTCAGAAGTGATTGATGCTGCGCCGGAAACTAAGAATGATAGTAATAAACCTGCGGTCACGATTCAAGGTCGCGATGAGATTGTTTGCAAGAATGTGAATTTTCACTACCCCGGTAGACTTGACTTGCTGGAAAATTTTTCTGTGACGTTTCCTGGGGGTCAAGCAATTGCTTTAATCGGCTATTCTGGCTGCGGAAAAAGTACACTTGCTAAGGTAATTGCTGGTTTGTATCCGCTGCAATCGGGTAATGTGAGAATTGGTGGCTACAATTTGCAAGATTTGTCTCTAGACAGTCTCAGACAGCAGGTGGTTTTAGTTCCTCAAGAAGCGCATTTTTGGAGCCGTTCGATTATAGATAATTTTCGTTTGGGGAGTCCAGATGCTAGCTTTGAACAGATTGTGAAAGTGTGTAAACTTGCGGGGGCTGATGAGTTTATCAGCCAATTACCTGATAAGTATCAAACTGTTTTAGGGGAGTTTGGAGCTAATATTTCTGGGGGACAAAGACAGAGATTGGCGATCGCCCGCGCCATTCTCAACAACCCGCCAGTATTGATTTTAGACGAATCTACCGCAGGGCTAGACCCCGCCAGCGAGGCGGAAGTTTTGGAAAATTTGCTGATGTACCGGCACGGGAAAACCACGATTTTTATCAGTCACAGGCCGCGAGTGATCGATCGCGCCGATTGGATTATCATGTTAGAACGCGGCAGGTTGAAAGTGCAAGGATCGGCGGCTAGATTGCGCTCTGTTCCCGGAGATCATTTAGAGTTTTTGCATCCTTAAACAAAATTGTAGGGTGCGTCAGTGGAAAATCAATACGGATAAGACGGCGGTTGAAACCGCGCCTACAGAAACGAAGTCCGCCTCCGCGGACTGAAGAGAATAAGGTAATTTTAACCGCAGACTCTTCATCTTCAACCCGCGGAGGCGGGTTTGGTTTGTATAGACGCGGTTAGAAACCGCCCAGTCTTTTGATCTTCAACCCGCGGAGGCGGGTTTGGTTTGTATAGACGCGGTTTCTAACCGCCCGGTCTTTTATCTCACCGCCCAATCTTCTTAGTTAATGAACCCGACAAACTAGGGGAATCGCCTCTTGATTGTCCAGCACCAAACCGTACTCCAAACCTTCAACAACCGCCTGACAAGAAGCATCCAAAATATTCGTAGAAACCCCTACAGTTGTCCACCGCTGCTGGCGGTTGCTCGATTCCAATAAAACGCGCGTTTTAGCAGAAGTACCCGCACCAGAGTCGAGAATTCGTACTTTGTAATCTGTCAGATAAAAATGTGCAATCGCCGGATAAAAATTCACCAAAGCTTTCCGTAAAGCCGAATCCAAAGCGGAAACCGGGCCGTTTCCTTCCGCGCATTCCAGAATATTTGTACCGTTGACTGACAATTTGACAGTTGCTAAAGCCGTACAATCTTCGCCAACCTTATCGCAGTGTACTTGAAATCCCTTAATTTCAAACCACCGCTGGCGCTGTGACAAAGCCTCCCGCATTAACAATTCAAAACTCGCCTCAGCGCCTTCAAATTGATATCCTTGACTTTCCAAAGCTTTTAATTTTTCCAGAATTTGGCGACAAGCAGGATTTTTGCGATCGAGTTCAATTCCAAAAGTGCGGGCCTTCGCCAAGACATTGCTCAAACCAGCTTGATCCGAAATCACAATTCGTCGTATATTACCAATTTTTTCGGGTTCCAAGTGTTCGTAAGTTAACGGATTTTTTTCAACAGCCGATACGTGAATGCCGCCTTTGTGAGCAAAAGCCGAAAGACCGACAAAAGGAGCGCGGTCATCGGGAGCAAGGTTGACAATTTCGCTGATCGATCGACTGGCTTGAGTTAATTTAACTAATTGCTCGTCTTTAATGCAATTATAACCCAATTTAAGCTGAAAATTAGGAATCAAAGAACACAAATCGGCATTGCCGCAGCGTTCGCCGTAACCGTTAATAGTTCCCTGCACCATCGTCACGCCTTCCTGCACAGCAGCTAAAGCATTAGCAACCGCAACTCCCGAGTCGTTGTGAGTGTGAATTCCTAAGTGTAAAAATGTTGTACTTTTTGTTGCTAAAAATGCTAAGACATCGCGAACTACTTGAGTTACTTCGTGGGGTAAAGTGCCGCCGTTAGTATCGCAAAGCACCAGCCATTCTGCACCGGCATCCGCCGCCGCTGCTAAAGTTTGAAGAGCATAATCGGGATTGTGTTTGTAGCCGTCAAACCAGTGTTCGGCATCGTAAATAACGCGCCTTCCCTGACTCCGCAAATATTCAACGGTATCTCGAATCATCGCCAAATTTTCATCTAGGGTCGTTTTCAAACCTTCAATAACGTGCAAATCCCACGATTTACCAAACAGCGTTACCCAACGAGTACCGGCCGACAAAATAGGCTGCAACATTTCATCATTAGCTGCGGTTTTTCCCGGCCGCCTAGTGGAACAAAAAGCTACAACTTCTGCTTGAGTTAGTGGCTCTTCTTTGAGCCGCCAAAAAAACTGTACGTCTTTAGGATTAGCTCCCGGCCAGCCGCCTTCTATAAAGGGAATTCCTAAACTGTCTAACTGACGGGCAATTCGCAGTTTGTCTTCGAGAGATAGAGACAGTCCCTCGCACTGAGCGCCGTCTCGCAGTGTGGTATCGTAGATCCAGAGCCGATTTGTCATGGGGAATTGGGATAGAGAATTTGGTAAGATATGACTTATTATATTAGATGAATTTATTTGAAATAAATGCGATAATATATAGGAAAATTAACATAAATCTAATTGGGGTAAATTGCTGTGGTTAAGGTACAAGCGCAAGGAAAAACATTTGAGTGCGATCGCGAATCGAATCTCCGTGAAGTTTTGCTCAAAAACGGCATCGATCTCTACAATGGTAACGCCAAAGTCATCAACTGCCACGGGCTAGGCACTTGCGGCACCTGCGCCGTCAGCATCGAGGGTGAAGTTTCCGAGCCCGAGTGGCGCGAAAAAGCCCGACTTTCGCTTCCTCCCCATTCTCCCGCATCGAACCGCCGTTTGTCCTGCCAAACTAAGGTTTTAGGCGATATTAAGGTGACAAAATATGATGGTTTTTGGGGCCAGGGCTCGGAAACTGTCTGGAAACCGCAAGCATAGATTTTTTGTGAAAAAAGGCCGATCGCCCGATCGGCTTGCAAGATAATATGTAAGACTTGCCCAAAAATTCTCAAGACATTTGCATTAGCAAAGTCATAAACAATCTTAAAAAGCATCTGCGTTTATCTGTGTTTATCTACTTTTGATCTGCGGTCAATAAAAAATACCAGAAGACCCAGAGGTAAAACCAGCCAGAAAGTCCACATAAAAGTCAATGAATTCATCTCAAGATATTCTGATTATTGGCGGCGGAATCATCGGCCTTTCGCTAGCAGTTGAACTGAAGTTGCGAGGGGCATCTGTCGCCGTTCTCACCACCAATTCTAAACAACCGACGGCGCGGGCTGCAGCCGGAATGCTCGCCCCCCAAGCCGAACGGATTCCCCCCAGTCCGATGCTGGATTTGTGCTTGCAAAGTCGCGCCCTGTATGCAGCCTGGGTGGAACGGCTAGAAGAGATGACTGGATTGAAAACGGGATATTGGCGATCGGGAATTCTCGCGCCTGTGTGTAAAAATGAGTTTCAAGAACAGCCATTTTTGTCAAACCTCAACTCTCAATGGTTGGACAGAGATGCTGTTCGCCAGCAGCAGTTAGGATTGGGTGAAGAAGTAATTGGTGGTTGGTGGTATCCTGACGATGCTCAAGTAGACAACCGCGCTTTATTTCGGACACTTCAGACTGCAACCAAAGAATTGCAAATTAATATTATTCAAGGCAGTGCAGGGCAAATTATTAGGCAGCAAGATCGAATTTTTGGTATTGAAACAACGGTAGGAAAATTGCAAGCTGACCGTTATGTTTTGGCGACTGGAGCTTGGTCTGAGCAGTTGTTAAATGTTCCTATTTTTCCCAGAAAGGGGCAAATGCTGTCGGTATGCGTCCCAGAAAATTGTGGAATCATTCAGCCGCTGCAAACAGTTTTATTCGGCACCGGCATTTATATTGTGCCGCGTCAAGATGGGAGAATTATTATTGGTGCAACTAGCGAAAATGTGGATTTTACTTCGGGAAATACTGCGGCGGGAATCCAAAGCTTGCTAGCAGGAGCTATGCAGTTATATCCAGAATTACAAAATTATCCAATTCTGGAGTTATGGTGGGGATTTCGGCCTGCTACGACTGATGAGTTGCCGATTTTGGGTGCGAGTGCTTGGGAGAATTTGACGCTGGCGACGGGGCATTATCGCAACGGTATTTTGTTGGCTCCGGTGACGGCTAAATTGTTAGCTGATTTGATGTTGGAACAAAAGTTAGATCCGTTATTGTCTGCTTTTAATTATTCTAGATTTGCATTTTCCTGATTTATCAAGTCGGTTCGCAGGAACCGAATGCTGCAAACTTAATTTCTGTCAGCCGTTGTAAGTGTGTAATATCAAATTCGGTTGTATCAGAATGATAACTAATAGGTGGTAAGATCGAATGAACCGCGAAGACGCTAAAAACGCGAAGTCAGAGAAATCAGAAGATGTACGTCTTTCTTACGCGCTATAAGAGTCTTCGCGGTTTAATCGTTCCGATGCTACCAAATTTGATATAAAACCATTTTTTAGTAAGTCGTGAATTAGTTCAATTCCGGTTTTTTGGGTAGGTTCAATTCCCTGCATTTAAGCGCAGCCAAATCGTAAGCATTTTGGTAATCTTTACCGCCTAACATGACATCGCCGTAATATTCATAGGGTTGATTTCCGTAAACCGGTAGCGGGTCATCTTCTGGATAATCTTCTTTTGATTCATCTAAAATTGCTTTGAGCTTCTTAACGCTCCATCGCTGGGCTGGGAAGTAATGAATGTCTTGAGCGCTGAAGCCGAGATGCGGAAAAGTTGGGTCAACAATTCGCTCGTTGAGTTCAATCCAGCTATACTCGATGGGTTTGTAAGGTGATCCGGGTGCAGCTAAAAATCCTTGGACGTAGACTGCGCCTTCGGTGGTTAATGCTGCTTTGGAAGCGTTATCAAAGCAGTTTTTGCGGTTGCTTTTGATGCGAGTGGCGATTTCAATAGAAAGCGTCTCATCTAATAGTTCGGTCATAATCCCTTGTAGTTACGTGCGACTAAATTGTAGCAAGTCAGAGCTCCGAACACAAAGAACGATCGCGAGCATCTCGGTTTTGCAAAAAGCATTTTTTTATTGAGCGTGCGAGCTTAAGAGCTAGCGTATTGTACAACTCGCGAGCTCTTAAGCTCGCACAAATTCAAAACTGAGATCGCCCGCATCACCCTCCCAACGGATAAAAAGATGGGACTCGCTGAATGTTTGAGAGTGCGATCGAGTTACAGCTTGGCCCCTAAACAGTAGCGATTTGTGGCGCTGGTGGCACGTTTCACAGTTTTTTATGCAAACAAGTCATAATTGTGATAACCTGATGGATGTGCAAAAATCGGTTCCAACCAAAAGCAACCGTTGGAAGAAACGGGGAAAGTCCGGCGTAAATCCGGCGCTGTCCCGCAACTGTGATGAGATTATAGAGTCTCTTAGTCAGAAGGCCCGCCGATCGCAAACCTGTTCTTTTTCGTCTACGAGGCATAGATGATGGTTTATTCAGCTTTCTCAAAATTGATCTATTATGGCGATCGATCTATTGACTTAGAACGATATTGATTAGATTTCGCTTATTTCTGATAGATTTTAGTCGGTAATAGTTTCTGCGTGACTGTGAATAATAGGCGATCGTCCATCGCTAACTATTTCCGTGTAGTCTGTCGTTACTCTACGGTAAAATCATCATACTTTGTAACTGTTTGAACTCAGTCTCAGTATATTTTTGCTGTCAATTTTCACAAATTTAATCATTGAAGTAAGTGGAGTTATGACGATTCTAGCTGAGACATTGAGATATCATTGGATTGGTAAAAACCTGGAAGTTAAGAAAGCCCTCGAAGCATTTGCGAGTGGGAAATTAGAGACAGATGCTTTATTTTCGACTGTTCCCTCGCTGAAAAATCTGGTGAAATATGCTAAAGTGCTGGGGAATCAAACCAATGCGAGTTGAAGATAACAAGCGACAAGGTAGCTTTGGTTATTGGCAGAATCAGTTCATCCACCAAAATATGCTGACAATTGGATACACAGCTTGGAATGGATTTTTAACCGTTGGTCGAGGTATGGCGGTTTGTGATGTAAGTCTGCCCGTCAATACACCTGTGAATTGGCAGGTTGATACAATTCCGCATTACTTGCAATTCATCACTGAATTATCAGTAACAGATTATCTACGACGACTCGAATTAGAGCCATCCGCCATTTCAAATTTGCTTCAAATCATTGCCACCTACAATCCCACCCAAGAAATTATTATCCTGCTAACAGGTGACGGTCAAATAGAAATCGATTTGCTGCAACGGTTGGCGATTCCTCCGGTTGATTGTTATGACCAAGTACGTCAGTGTTGGGCTGAATTTCAACTGTACAATACAAGCCAAATGAGAAGACAATGAACTCAATATTGTCAGCAGCTTTATTAAGCATGGGTTAAAATAAAACTGCCATTAACTTATTTTTACAAGGGCAAAATACCCCATTCTAATTCTCTGTTCAGCACTTATCCACACTAGAAACATACTGAATGAAAAGCGCGATCAAAAAGTCGGATTTTGTGCTATCTCCTTACATGAAGAGCAACAATTTCAAAGCTACTTGGCAAATCTTCAATACAGTAATTCCCTATACATTCTTATGGTTTTTAGCATTTAAAGCTGCTGCAATTTCTGTATGGCTTCTACCACCGATAATCGTGTTAATGACACTTTTTTCTGGCCGTTGTTTTTCTTTGATGCACGACTGCGGGCACTATTCTCTGTTTAGTTCCAAAAAAGTCAATCGCACCGTGGGTTTTCTGCTAGGTATCATCAATGCGATTCCTCAGTACCCCTGGTCGAGGGGACACGCTTATCACCACAAACACAATGGTAATTGGGATATGTACCGAGGCCCTTCGGCGTTGATATCCACCGAACAATTTGCGGCGCTAAGTCCATTTCGTCAAAAGATTTATCAGTTACTCAGACATCCATTGATGCTGTTTCCTGGTGGTTTCTTCTATCTAATTATTAAGCCCAGATTAGCGCTGATATTGGGGATTAGTGGTTTTATAGGACATATGTTTGCTTGTCTAAATAGAGATTTTGGTATGGGTTTATCTGCAATCATTGCTTCTTATAAATCTAAACATTGGTATACCACGGCTGAATTTTGGGATTTACTATTCAACAATATTTGTGTTGTTGGTAGCTGGATTTATCTCAGCAACTTACTTGGGGTTGGCTTTTTCTGGAGTGTTTACTCAATTGTCATGACCTGTTCGGCAGCGATATTTATCTGTATTTTCTTTGTCCAGCATAATTTTGAGGGTTCCTATGCTCATAAAACAGAGGGTTGGGACTACCTTATGGGTGCAATTGAAGGCAGTAGTTACCTAAAATTACCAACTATTCTCAACTGGTTTTCGGCTGATATTGCTTACCACAATATTCATCATCTGTCTGAGCGTATCCCCAATTACAATCTTCGGGCGTGTCACAATGCTAATATTCACCTGCTTGGTAATTCCAGAATTCTGACAATTCGGGAGATACCTGATTGTTTCAAGTTCATTCTTTGGGATGCTGATTCCGATAGTCTGCAATCGATCGCATTATTTAAACAAGAAAATCTCTTCAGCCCTGTAGCTAATTAAAATCGGATCGCATTGAATTTGGGTGCTGGTTTATTGCCCAAATCCTAGGATTAGCGGTGCAGCTAGTGAGATCAATTGCAACTGGGACTTTCCTAATTAATTAGGTGAGTTCCCGCTATTGTAAGGTGCGTCAGCCTCTCGAAATTTTTGGGATAATTTTCAAAAATACAGGAGATTGACGCACCTTACAATAATTTGAATATGAGTTAGCTCATAGACAGATTTGGGAGAATCTGGCAAGCTGAGGGTAAGCTTAAATAGGAGTTCAAGTCAATGACCGATACTACTCTCAATTTTAAGACTGCGCCGGGCCATGTAGTGCTGGCTGCGGCTGGTAAGACAATGCTGAGGCCGGGGGGAAAAGCTGCTACAGAAATGTTATTAGAATTGGCGGATTTTAAGCCTGGGGATACTGTTTTGGAGTTGGCGGCGAGTTTTGGATATAGCTCGATCGCCCTTGCAGAACGTTTTGGTGTAAAAGTAGTGGGAGTTGAAAAAAATCCCGACAGTGTGGCGCGGGCCCGTGCTAACGTTGCAGCAGCGGGTTTGAGCGATCGAGTGGAAATTATCGAAGGAGATATTTTGCACTTGGATCGGATTACCCAAGAGTTTGATTGGGTGTTGGCTGAAGCTATCCTGACGATGCAGTCGCCGTCGGGGAAAGCAAAGATTTTATCAGGAATTGGCGATCGGCTAAAACCGGGTGGCAAGTTTTTGTCTCACGAACTTTTAGCCAAAAACCGAGAATCAGAAATTCACAAAGCTTTATCGGAAGTGATTCGAGTTAATTCAACACCTTTGTCTGAGTCAGGCTGGATTGCTCTTTGTCAAAACGCGGGTTTGCAAGTAGAAAAGTATCAAACCGGGGGGATGGGACTTCTCAACTTGCGGCGAATGCTTAATGACGAAGGCTTTGTGGGTACTGTGCGGATTGTGTGGAATGTTTTAAGCCGATCGCAAATTCGCGATCGCATCTTAGCAATGCGTCGAGTTTTCCAGAAGTACCAACAGGATTTAGGCTACATCATCATCTGTGCTCAAAAACAATCTTAACGGAGTAAAAAGTTATGACTGCTACCATTTTACCGCTACAATCTTCATCAATCCAACTGAGAGACACAATCGAATATCCCGCCACCGGAGTGCTGAATAAAATTTTAGTCAAAGACAATAATTGTCAGCATACTTTACTTTGTTTGGCAGCAGGTTCGGACATTTCAGAACACCATTCAGCGCGAAATGCTACAATAAATGTAGTGGCAGGAAAAGGAGTTTTGACCCTCGAAGGTAAGGATATAGTTTTGGAACCGGGAGTATTTGTATTCATGCCTGCACGAGCGCCCCACGCTTTGAAAGCTGAAGAAAATCTAGCGTTTGTTTTGACATTTTCGGAGGGCAAATAAGACCGGGCGAATGGAATTCGTGAGAATAAGACCGGGCGAATGGAATTCGCGGCTACACAAACAAAACCCTAAAATAGCGGACTGAGAATAAGACCAGGCGAATGGAATTCGCGGCTACACAAACAAAACCCGGATGGTGCGCGGGTTGAAGAATTATCTCAGAAAATAAGACCAGGCGAATGGAATTCGCGGCTACACAAACAAAACCCGGATGGTGCGCGGGTTGAAGAATGAGTGGTTAAAATAAAATTATCTAATTTTCAGTCTGCGGAGGCAGACATCGTTTGTGTAGACGCGGTTTCAACCGCCGTATTATCTATTTCATCTCCAGAGGCAATATCCTCTAATTTCTGCCAATCCAAAACAGTAATTTTACCGCCTCGACTGTAGGATACAAACGGCTTAAGTTTCTTAAACAACCGCACGCATTCTTCATAGGTAATGCCAATGCTGCGAGCAATTTGATAGTAGGGCAAACGTTTTTTTAAACATACACTATTATCTACAATCTTCGTATTTTGCTCGACGCTAAAGTAATGAATGAATCGGGCCAGCCGCACGATCGCCCTTTCCGACACCAAACCGTGCACAGTCTCGTGTAGTTGCTGCAACCGCTGGTTAAAAACCGCCAAGATTCGCAAAGCAATCTCAGGATTTTGCCGAATTGCTGCTAGCAAAAATTCCCGTTCTGTGGTAAGAACTTGCACATCAGTTTCAGCAGTCACCGTTGCCGGCGCAATCCCGTTACCCAGCAAAGCAGGTGCAGCAAAAATATCTCCCTGAAATAAAGTGCGGAGAATAGTTTCTTTGCCCGCCACCGCTGTTTTTGTCACCCGCAGAGAACCGCTCAAAAGCGTGTATAATTTTTCGGGGATGCGATCGCCCTCATACATCACAACTTCTCCCTGTTGGTAAGTCCGAATTGCTGTATGTTCTTGCAATTGCTCTAAATCAGTTCGGTTTAAGCTGGCAAATATCCCAATTTCGGCCAGTTGCTCGACAGTTGCTTTCATACATTTAACTTTAGGCGATCGGAGTCCATTCAGAGTATAATAACGGTGAATTCAGAATATATCCAGACAAGCAAAGCCATCTACGAAAATGCAGAACCCGAATATCAGCGATATTATTTTGATGAGGTAGCTGGCGGATTTGTCCTCATCCACCAACAACACAATCTTAATAATTCGGAAATCTTTGTTGCTGAAGTTTTGGCTAAAATAGGGATGAGAGTTAAAATGTTGAGCGAGCAAGCAGCAGAGGGTGTGAGAACGCCAGATGCTGAGATAGACGGTCAGATTTGCGAATTTAAGGAGTTGACAGAACAGACCCAAAACATCAGAGACAGAGTGCAAGAAGGCATCAGTAGAGCAAAAAAGCAAGGTGCAGCAACCGTTATTTTTCACATCAACCGAGAAAATTACGATGTCTGGAAAATCAACGCTGGCATCAAACAAGCTCTGTTTTGGGATACCGAAAAGCAAATTCAAAAAATATTTTTTGTTGTTAACAGCGAACAGATTCAAATCATTACAAGGGAAGAGTGGAAAAATGGAAGATCATTTCAGCGAATTTAAAGAGACTGTAGGGCGGGGATTGCAGAACAATATGCCGCGAGATGCTAAATTAATTACTTTAGGGCAAATTATATCTGCTGTTACCCACGACGATCTAACTATTGAAGAAGCTTGGCAGCTTGAAGAAATGATGGGCGGCAGAAAAAACTGGGAAGAGGCACTTGAGTACAGCATTTTTGGCTATCCCGTAGATACAGCAACTCCATCTTTTGATAAACCTCTGGTGATTGCTGGCAAAACTTTTCATTCTCGCTTGATGACGGGGACTGGAAAATATCGCAGCATTGCCGAAATGCAGCAAAGTGTCAATGCTAGCAGGTGCGAAATTGTGACTGTAGCCGTGCGGCGGGTGCAGACAAATGCTCCCGGTCATGAAGGATTGGCAGAGGCTCTGGATTGGACTAAAATTTGGATGCTGCCCAATACTGCTGGTTGCCAAACTGCAGATGAGGCGATTAGAGTGGCTCGTTTGGGCAGGGAAATGGCGAAGCTTTTGGGACAGGAAGATAATAATTTTGTCAAGTTAGAAGTGATTCCCGATGCTAAATATTTGCTGCCAGATCCGATCGGCACTTTGGAAGCAGCAGAAAAATTAGTCAAAGAAGGTTTTGCCGTTTTGCCTTACATCAATGCCGATCCGCTACTAGCAAAACGCCTCGAAGAAGTCGGTTGTGCGACTGTGATGCCTTTAGCTTCGCCCATCGGTTCCGGGCAAGGGATCAATAATGCCGCCAACATTCAAATCATTATTGACACGGTAAAAGTTCCTGTGGTAGTGGATGCGGGGATCGGAACCCCCAGCGAAGCTGCTAGAGCAATGGAAATGGGCGCTGACGCACTGCTGATTAATTCGGCGATCGCCAATGCCCAAAATTCTCCAGCAATGGCAAAAGCAATGGGAATGGCGGCAGAAGCCGGACGGATCGCCTACTTAGCAGGAAGAATGCCAGTCAAAGATTACGCGATCGCCTCTTCCCCCCAAACAGGTACTGTCACCTCAAAATAAATTCCCGAATTTTCCAGGGCGCTTTTTTGGTACAGTTGTAAACATCAAAAATATTAAGGATTGTGACTGATGCCTTACATCAAAGATGACGATGGACGCCTGAACAACTTTGCTAAAGAGCCGAAGGTGTATGAAGCCGTACCTCCCAACAAAAATCAGCAACGCAACTACATCATCATGGGTATTGCAGCAGCTATGTTAGTGGCCGGTTTGGTGTTTGTGGCGGCCTCAGTCTGAAAACTGCCCTGACACTCAAAGCTGCTTCAAATCACAATTTAAAATAATTCTTCAGCAAACCATGTTTTCCAACCAAGGTCAACATGGTTTTTGTGTTTCAATACAAAGCAGGTAGTTGTGACAATCCTGAAGCGTACCGAGCGAGCTCGAAAGCTAAATAAGACAAACAGAAATTTGGGTTTTTACTCTCTGCTGTCGGCTTCAGGGACTTGGGTTGCAATTAATCAGACGAGTTCGTCACAAACATAAAATTGTCAATTGAAAATCTACAATCCTTTGGTCATCATCGGTGCGATTGACTGCCTTCGGGGCTTAGTTGCGAGTTATGAGCGATCGAGTTTTTAACTCTCAACTCTAAAATCCAAAATCTACAATCTAAAATCCAAAATCTAAAATCTAAAATCTAAAATCTAAAATCGGCTGACCGTGATGTCTATTCCTTCCCAAAAAGTTTCTAGCTCGAACAAGCAGATATACCAACGCTTGAAACAGGCGATCGACCTCAACTTACGCCGTCAAATTTTTATTGCCGCCTGCGACGACTTGTGCTTGCGGGACTGTCTGGCAGCTCGCTTGCAGGCAGAATTAACCGCAGAAAGCGCAGGCTCCAATCCTCGCTCCCCGATCGACTATCCCCGATTTGTCAGTTTGGAACTCGACTTGAACGATCCCAATCCTTGGGGCTCGCTAGCCGCGTGGCTGACCAAACACCCACCGCCCCAAAATATGGGCATCTACAGCCCTTTGCCGGGATTTCAAATTCTGGGGGCAGAACACCTGACCAGGCATTCAGCAGCCGTCCAGTGGTCGTTCCTGAGCTATTTGAGGGACATCGAAGCACACCTGCAAATGTGCGAGTCTACTTTGTTGCTGTGGGTGTCGCGCCCCTGGCTGAGTTCGATCGAGCAATCGGCCCCGGAATTTTGGCAGTGGCGAACCGGAGTATTTGAGTTTGAAGGCGAACCGACTCCAGCCAAGCAAGACTTCGGCCGCTCCGAGGACTTCGGGAACTCCGAAAACTTGGGCAACTTGCGGGACAACGGAGACTCCGGCGACCAACTTTTAAGATCGCCAGAGTCCGAACAATCCTCAATTCCCGATTCCGCATCATTCCCAGCGCCAGATGCTAAATCTATCGAACTGGCAGATTTGGTGCTAGCGACGGCCTCGGAGGATGAGTTGGAAGCAGAGGGTGATGCCGCATCGGAGGACAATTTTCTGCCGCTGCAAACCTTGCAATACATCGAATTGCTGCAAGAACATCAGTGCTGTTCCGAAGCCTTGGCTTTGGCTTATCACAGTTTGGGGAATTACTACCGCGATCGGATTCTGGGCGGAGAGTCTTCGCCACAAAACTTGACAATCGCCATTCGCGCGATCGAGCAAGTGATTGCATACCTCGAACTCGACGCGAGCTCGCAGCAAAATCAACCACCAACTGAGGAATGCGCGCGGCTGATCTCCCAATTGACACAAAATTTAACTCAATACGCCGAGGAGTCCAACAGCTTACCGCCGATGGACGATTTGATCAACGATCTGGGCACTTTTTACTGGATGCTGTCGCGCGATCGCACCGACGGTGTGGAAGTCCCCGATCCCGTATCCTGCCTCGAACGCAGCATCGCCCTCTACATTGAAGGTTTGAACCGCACAGATGCCGAGAGCGCACCTCAAACCCGCGTCAGATTGAACAAAAATTTGGGCATCGCCTTAGCAGATTTAGCCCGCTATCAAGACAAGACGCAGAACTTGCAGCAAGCAGTTGCAGCTTACCAACAAGCGCTGCTGGATCTAGACCCCGCGACGGAGCCCCAGCAGTGCGCTGCGGCTCAGAATAATTTGGCGACAGCATACTGGCATTTAGCCCAAGATGGTGAACCCATCGTCTATCTCAAAAGCGCGATCGCAGCTTACACCCAAGCCCTCTCCTGCTACAGTCCAGAACGAGAACCCCTCAACTATGCCGGAGTCCAAAACAACCTCGGTACCGCCTGCTGGAACCTCGCCCAGCACGAACCCTCAGAACTTTTATTAGTCAGGGCGATTGAGGCCTACCGCGAAGCCTTGAAATACCGCACCCGAGAATTGGTACCAGCCGCCGCAGCCGCCACCTACAACAATCTCGCTACGGCTTACTGGCATTTGGCGAACCAGTTCCAGCAGAAACAAGCCCGCATCGACTCATTGCAGCAGGCGATTACCGCCTACGAAGCCGCCTTGGATATCGCCCGAAAACTCGATCGAGCCCAACTCACCTTTGACACTCTTGCCGCCCGCAACAATCTCGGACTAGCCCACTATCAACTAGCCACAGCCCCAGATTTGGCCCTAAACAAAGCCGCACAAACCAGCCATTTAGATGCAGCACTGCACCACCTGTTGCAAGTGTGCGCCGAATGGGGACAGCATCTTAACGACAAAGGGTTAATATATGGAGATAAACTCAACCTGCAACCCCCAGCCAATTCCCAAGCCGCTGATGATTGCCGGCAAACAGCATTAAGCTATATTGTTAAAACGATTCGAGCTTTCTATAGCGAATGTGGGCTTGCCGGCCAAAATTTAGCCTTATCCAAAGTTCCCGGAGATTTATTGCCAGAAATTTTGCGTAGGTTATAAATACGGCTATAACTCTTAAAAGCTCAATTTTTTCTAGATTTGTATCCAGTTTTCTATTATTATGGCTGAATATTCTTACCTAATTCTTCAATTAAAGTTGTGGTCATGGCCCCTGTAAAAATCCTTGTGGTTGATGACGACCCAGCAATCCGAAATTTAATTCACCGTTTTTTAAGCCAGCAAGGTTATCAAGTTGAATCTGGCGAGGACGGTCAGACAGGTCTGGAATTATTTGAGCAACTCAATCCTGACTTAGTAGTTCTAGATGTAAATTTACCCGATACTACTGGCTACAAACTGTGTCAAGAAATGCAAAGACGGACGGGCGTGTTTGTGTTGATGCTGACTGCCCGAAACGATGAAGCTGACAAAATGAAAGGGTTTGCCGAAGGTGCTGACGACTACATTACTAAACCTTTTAGTCTTGTGGAGATAGGAGCTCGCGTTGAAGCAATTTTGAGGCGCAAACGCACAGTTACTGTCACTGAGCAACAAAGTCTTACCTTTGGGGAGCTACTAATAGATCCAGTCCGCCGCGAAGTGATTCTCAACAATCAAATAGTGGCTTTGACTGCTTTAGAATTCGACTTGCTGTACTGTTTGGCCAGCAAACCCGGTCGCGTGTGGAGGCGAGCGGAATTGCTGCAAGAAGTGTGGCACTACGAATATGTAGGAGCCGAGCGCGTGGTGGATGTCCATATCGGTCAAATTCGCCGCAAAATTGAGCCAGATACCAATCAAATTTCGATGATTCAAACTGTCCGGCGGGTGGGTTACAAGTTTGAACCCACAACCTAACAACATTCGGCACAAAGCTCTAGGGGCGGGTTCACGAGTTCTAATTCCGCTGGTGTTCGATCGATCTACTCGTTATAAAAACGGTTCGTAGTGCGGACTCGCATTCCGCACGCACGAACTAATCTGATTGCTGCAAATACTCGCCCACTTCTTGCGCCCGCTCAAAACCCCTGCGGACGCAATCTCCCAAAGCCACGCCTCCAAGGTAGTTGCTGCACAAATACAGCCCCGGCAAAGATTTTAAACCCTTGCAGATTAGCGAATCGGGAATCGGGAATCGGGAATCGGTAAGCTGTCCCGCATTTCTCAAGCATTTTTCTCGAAGGTTGTCGATTAAACTCTCCCCGTCTCCCCGTCCCCCCATCTTCCCATCTTTACCCTCCGAGCGACTTATCCGAATAACATAGCCGAAGCAAGCCGAATCGAGCCCTCTCTCCTTCACGAAGACGGAGTTACATTATTGCTGTGCAAGTCTTGAGGGGACTGAAACAGAGTTTCGAGATAAACTCTCGCAGCTTGGCGATAACTGCGCGAAGCTTCCGGTGTACCGCTATCGGCATTCTGCAACAAAAACAGCGACAGAGACGCCGAGAATACTCTGTCTAGATCCCATTCGGGGTGAGTTTCCAGATAAATTTTGAGAGAATCGTGCAGCGTTTCGGGAATTTCGGCAAAAATACTGACTGTCGGGTTCATCATTTTTTTAGTCTCGCTAATAAATTGAAAATAGAACCCCCCTTTCGGCTGGATACAGGTGCAGACACAGCCGAAATTAGAGCGCTTTTTTTTAGGTCGGTCGCATCATTGTGCGTATCAGGAGGCGGGTTTGTCAATGTTGCGAAATATTACAAACTCCTTTATGTAAAAAAAATATTTACCAATAAATAAGCCTTTCAGGGCTTTTTTTGTTACATATCTTTATGTGTGGGAAGTTTTCTGAGGGATTTGGCGGCAGGTTAACAAAATCCCCAATTCCGCAGCAAGATCCGACCGTGCCGTTAATTTCTGTGGAAAACTTTTTCAAATCTGTGGAAAACCTCGGACTTGCCTGTGGAAACGCTGTGGAATGTTGAGGGAAAAGTCTGGGAAAAAATAAGAATTGCAAAGGGGATTAATTATTCATCGGTCATCGGTCATGGGTCATCGGTCATTGGTGTTTTCTTCCCGAAGGCCTTGGGGCATCTGGGGCTTGATAAAAAGCATTGTCTTGTTGTAGTTAGAGGTAGCTCTTGCGTGTTTTATAGCAAAACACCAATTCTCCCACTCACCGACAAAAAATTATAATTATTCAGGTTTTTCTGATGTTTTACTAGAGCACAACATTGATTTCCAAAGATAGGGACACCGACCTGCGAATTTAAATTGAATATCGGTGTATCCTTCCTTGGTCAATAATTTGGTGAGGGTTTCTACTGAAAAGAATTTAATGTGACCGTTATCCCAAAGTACGGTAAAATGTTTGTCTAGTTTGCCTGTCACAGCTAAGGCTAGGTTTTTTAAATAGCCGTGATAGGGTGTGGAAAGAATTAGCCTTCCTCCGGGTTTGAGGCATTTTTTGGCATTTTTTGCCAGTTCTTTTGGATAAAGTAAGTGTTCGATTACTTCAACGGCTAAGACAATATCGAATGAGTGCAGCATATCGGTATCGGGGAGTTCGTAAATATCGGCTTGGATAAACTGACAGTCGGGGAAACTTTGACTGGAGATGGCAATTCCGGGTGCAGAAGTGTCAACGCCGACAACTTCGCAGCCGTGCTGTGCGATGACGTGACTGAGGCTGCCATTGCCGCAGCCGAGATCCAAAACTCGGAGTTTTGTCTGGCTGGCTTCCTGAAGTGTCGCCAGCATTTCTAGAAGGGGAGATATCAAATAAGCGTGATGATATCTGGGACGGTTGTTTGTGTAATAATACGTATAGTTGCTAGAGTTTTTTTTCATCAATTAAGTTATGGATACTATTGCCGAGATTGCAAATTTACCGGGCGCGGGTGTACTGTTTGGGTAAATGTTCGCCACCTGCTGGTTGTGAGAGTCGATCGGCAACTCGATCGTCTCATTCTTTTTGTTTGACAGGTGGATTGTTGTCACCGGCTCGATCGGATGTGCCAAAAAAAATTCACAGGGTGCAGAATCTCGAATCCCCGATTCGAGGCCGATCCCATCTCTGCTCCGGGAGCCCGTCGCCAGATGGCATTCGGAAACAAAAAGTGCGATCGATCCAGAATTCTCTCCATACACTAGCCGGAAACAAAACTTTTGGCCTATTAACTTCGGCCTGGCGAGCAGATCCGTGGGATTCTACCTTCAACCAACAGCGCTCTGTCAGCGATCGCGCTTTTTCTCGCCTGAAAGATTTTGCCTGGGCGATCAGGTGCAAGTCGATCGGAAAATTCAAGAGGGAAGTGTGACTGAAATCACAGGCATCTGCCAAACAAATTGCTGAGCATCTTTAAGTGGGTACACTTAGTATCGACATTAATACAGTGGCTTCTATAATTGTGTTTAAATGTTGTTCTGAAGCTGTGTTGTCCCGTCAGCAGATTGCCCTAGGCAGATTCGCACTTTCAATCTGGCTTATTGCACTACGATCGCTGTTGAGCGTCGCACCTTAATTTAGAAATGTCCTATGGTTAAGCTAGGTCAGTCCTCCTTTCGCCGTATTTTACTGTCGCGGATTTTGTTGCTCAGCGTGCCTGTTCTACTGGTGGGGGAGTATGTTACCTATCGCAAGGCACGCTCGACGCTTCTGGAAACCGCTCGCCAAAACTTGACAGAAAGTGCAGGCAGAAAAGCCGAAACAATTGAACAGTGGGCGAAATCGCTGAAATCGAATCTAATCGGCGCTTCGGAAAATTCGATGTTGCAGTCTGTAGAGCCAAAGGATTATCAAAAGTTTATCGCGCAATTAGGGCAGCGGTTGCCAGTTCAGGTTGATTGCTTGCAATTGACTAATTTACAGACAAATCAAGTGATGGCGAGCACTTGCGGGCAACAGCCGATTCAGGCGCTACCTACCAATTTTTGGCCGCGAGTGCAGCAGCAGCAAACGCTCCAGGACGACAAAAACGTTTACATCAGTCTGTTGTGGCCGAATCAACAAAAGCCGAGAGCAAACGGCGACAAGATGACTTTGGGTGAGGAAGATTTTTCAGGTACGGGTAAAGAAGCCCGCGACAGCCGAGTCAGTTTGGTGTTGAGCGCTCCTGTTTACATTGGTCGCGGCAACAGCCGAAAGTTGAGTTATGCTTTGAGTTTGCAGTCGGCTCTGCCGGTGCAAACGAGCGCTCCCAAGGGTTCTCTAGCCGGCTATACGGTGGCGATCGACCAAGACGGGACAATTTTGGCGCACCCGAATATCAACCGCGTCGGCCGCAATATTGCCGCGGAGGCAGATGCCGATCGACTAAAAAGTATTGTCAGAAGGGCGATCGCCGGCGGACAAGCTTTTCTCCACCTATTTTCCTTTGAAAGAAATGGCGTAGAATTGCTAGCAGGATACGCTGCCATCCCCAGCCCTTTAAGTAAAAAAGAGAACACTAAATGGATTATTTTAGCTGTCTCTCGCTTAGATTACGCTCTCTCAGGCTTAGAAGAAATTCAGCAAGTTTTATTTAACTTAATCATCGGTTTAGTTGCGGCTAGCATCGTCGCGACTTTATACCTGTCTCGCGACTTGGCGCGTCCCTTGGAACAACTGAGAGACTACGCGCTGACAGTGGATACAGAAGCGCCGCAGGCAGTGCCCCAAAATTTCCAAATTCGGGAATTCAATCAACTATCAGAAGCACTCAACAGCATGGTGGAGAGCCTGAGAGAATCGGCCAGAGAATCGGCAGTCGCAACCAAGGAAGCGCAAGTTGCCAATCAGTTGAAAAACGAATTTTTGGGCAATATTTCTCACGAACTGAGAACGCCGCTCAACGGGATTATTGGTTTTATTCAAATTGTGCGAGACGGCTACTGCGATGACCGAGAGGAAGAAATGGAGTTTTTGCAGCGCGCCCACGACTCGTCAATGCAATTGCTGAATATTATTAATGATATTTTAGACATTGCTAAAATAGAATCCGGCACGTTCTCCCTGATGTTAGAAGTAGTTGATATTACTCAGGTACTTGAAGATGCAATTGATTTGCAAGCACTTCTAATTAAAGAAAAAGGTTTGAATTTAAGCTTGCCCGAACCTCACGATCCGATTATTGTTCATGCCGATCCTGAGAAGCTAAAACAGGTGTTTATACACGTTTTGAGCAATGCTGTTAAGTTTACCGAGTCTGGCAGTATTACTATATCTGTGCGGTTAGAATCGAGTAATCATTCAGGTGGTTTTAACGGTAGTGTACCGGAAAGTGCGATCGGTAATAGTAGCAGTAAAAACGATTGGGTAGTGGTGACAATTAAAGATACCGGAATTGGTATCGATCCCGAACAGCAGCAAAAATTGTTTCAGCCTTTTGTGATGGCTGATGGTTCCACAACTCGCAAGTTTGGCGGAAATGGTTTGGGTTTGGCTATTTCCCGAAGAATAATGGAATCTATGATCGGCCGCATTACTCTGCAGAGCGCGGGTGTGGATCAAGGTACTTCGGTGATGATTTCTTTGCCTGTAAACCATCAGTCAAGTTTTTATTTTAACAGCCAGGATTTGGTAACAGAAAATGGAAATTTAAAAAATTAGGAGGTATATCATTTCGGGTGAATACTATGAGGAATGACAATTCAACTGCTCGTTACGAGGCTCAGCCTCTTTCATCTAAAGCTTGTTTGCTTGGGAAATCGAAGAATCTAAAATCTAAAATGGTATCAGGGGCTGTCCGCCGAGTTCCAAAGATTTGCTCAAAGCGCTGAGAATGCGGATTAATTCGACGGAAGCATTGCCGGAAGAGGTAGGACAAGGCGTATTTGTTTGCACGGAGGTGAGGAAGCGATCGCACACTCGCCGCAGCGGTTCTACTTGTTCTAAACTTAATATTTCGCGACTTTGGATGTTAGTAGTGGGCCGAGGCGCGATCGCACTTTCGCAAACATTATGCTCTTCCCCCCGCCGATTTGAACTAGCGTGCTGCAACATCAGCATACTTTCCGGTGACATTTCATCAAAAATCAAGGTTCCCAAACTACCAACAACGCTTAAGCGCCGCTGTTTGTCGGGATTCAGCCAGCACAGGTGAATAAGTGCTTGAAATCCGTCAGGATAGGTGAGCGTTACCCAAACTAAATCTGCTAGTTTTTCTGAAGGATTTATTGCTTCTTCCCTCTGACTTGTGACTTGTGACTTCGGAAATACAGTGCCCGTTGCTGTGACTTGAATAGGAGTTTGTTGGAGCCAAGTGTTGAAAATAGCAATATCGTGAATGGCCAAATCCCAAAGGGCATCAACATCGTGCCGCACTGGTTCATAATGAGTACGCTGAGCGTAACCGTAGCGCAATTTTCCGAGTTGATGCTGTTGAATTATTCTTTGGCCGCGATCGACTGCTGGATGAAACAGATAAGTGTGGTCAACGAAGAGTTGCCGCTGCTGTTTTTCGGCTAATTGGCACAGTTTTATTGCTTCACTGAGATTGATGGCGAGGGGTTTTTCTACTAAGACGTGGTAGCCTTTTTGCAAGGCTGTGGCTGCGAGGGTGTAGTGTGTGGAAGCTGGAGTGGCGATCGCCACAGCATCCAGTCCCGGCAATTCTTGCACTTGCGACCAATCGGTAGTTAGAATCACGGACTCATTAAAATTAAACTGTTTTTGGACAGCCATCAATGAATCTCGATTCGGATCTACCACCGCTAAAACTTGACTGTTGGGATGTTCGATAAAGTTGCGAATGAGATTAACTCCCCAGCGGCCCGCACCCAATACAGCTATTCCGATTTTCATTAATAATAAATTTTAAAAATCGCACAGCAATTATAGCATAATTTCTAATTTATTTGGTGTTATTTAATAGTAAAACTTCCACTGCCCAATGAATACTAACTACTAACTAATGACTGCTGACTAAGGACTACTGACTGCTGACTACTGACTACTAAATTTGGGTAACATACCCCTTGATGATTCGGCGGTTGAAACCGCGTCTATACAAACAAAGTCGGCCTACGCCGACTGGTTCATAAAAGGTATCCAAAACCCTGATTTGGTATGACAACTAACAACTAACAACTAACAACTAACCACTAAGAGGGCGGGCACGCACCATCCACCGCCCCTATCAACTATCAACTAACAACTAACAACTAACAACTAACAACTGACTAATTTATTGAAAGCGGAGCGAGCCGCAGCTTGTTCTGCTGCTTTGATCGATCGACCTTTTCCCTCTGCTACCAACTCTCCCTGAATACTAACTTTTGCCGTAAAACGATCCTCGCCGCCCTGGACAGTTCCGGTTTCTTCCACGGTATACTTGGGTAAAGTTTTATATTTGCCTTGAGTCAACTCTTGAAGAGCAGCTTTGTAATTTTGCCTGGCCGGATCGCTGCGAATTTCCGCCGCTAGGCGTTGAAAGTGACCGTCTAACCAAGGGCGAATTAATTCTAAAGTCTGGGCGCTCAAATAAAGCGCGGCGAGTAAGGCTTCCAAAGAATCGGCCAGTCTGGGAACAGCACCTGTTTTGTCGGCGGCGGCGCTGCTGGAAACAATTAAATAGCGATCGAACCCGTAACTTTCAGCGATTGTAGCCAAAATGCGATCGCTCACCAAGATCGATCGAATAGCCGCAAATTCCCCCACCGTACAGTCAGGATAAATCTCAAACAACAATTCAGACGCAGCCAGCCGCACCACAGCATCGCCGACAAACTCTAGCTGCTCGTAATTTGCCTTAGCAGACGCACTCGCATGAGTCAAAGCTAAATCGACGAGATGCCATTTGATCGAAGCATCCTTCGACAGTCCCAACTTTTCAATTAATGTTTCAAGTTGCTTTTGGCGACCAGGATAAAGCATATTCATAGCGAATTGGGCATTGGGAATTGGGAATTGGGAATTGGGAATTGGGAATTGGAAATCTATAGCCGAGTCTCGGTAACATGAGGCTATCTGTCGCGCATAAGCCTCGCGGGCACAGGAAGCAGCCCGCATACCTCACAACGCGATCGAATTGCTATATCTCACTTGATTCTAAAAATAATATATAAAAATTCTCCCACTCTCCCACTCTGGGATTTTTGGAGGGAAAAAAGTCGGACATAAGCCGGGTTCTGTTCTCTCAAATGCAAGCACTTTTCGATGGCAGTTATCTATCTGGGACGTTTGTTACCAAACGCCTCAAGCGGTACCAAAAAACGGAACTGGTAAAAAACCAACCATAGTCCCTCCGACCTTGCTCCCAACCGGGGTTTACCTAGCCAGCACCTCTCGATGCTGCTGGTGCGCTCTTACCGCACCTTTGCACCCTTACCCCCTAACAACTTGCAATTTTTGACGATCGATTTTTGATGCAATCTCCAATCTCTAATCTCAAATCGGGGGGCGGTATCTTTCTGTGGCACTATCCTCACGATCGCTCGCACTGGGCGTTACCCAGCAAGTTTGGTTTTTCGGGAGCCCGGACTTTCCTCAGACCAGCTTTCGCCAATCCGCAACCGCCTGCGCCTACTTTTTTCCCCAGACTTATTGTACGCGATCGTTCGTCAATCAATTGAGGATTTTAGATTTCAATCATCTTTAATAGTAGAAAAATTTTCAAACCAGCCGCGCCGCCAAAAGAAGAAAACTAAACTAGACGCGATCGCCACCATCAACGCCCAACAAAGCGGATAGCCAAAATACCAGTTCAGTTCCGGCATATTCAAAGGCGATTTTTCTGTATTGAAATTCATCCCGTATACTCCCGCCACAAAAGTTAACGGAATAAAAATACTCGAAATCACCGTTAGCAATTTCATGATTTCATTCATCTTATTGCCAACCGAAGACAGATAAACATCCATCAAACCCGACGATAACTCTCGATAGGTTTCCACCATATCCATCACCTGCACCGTGTGATCGTAACAGTCACGCAAGTAAATTCGCACCTCTGGAGTAATCAAATCGCTGCTATCTCGAATCAAAACATTAATTGCATCCCGCTGCGGCCAAATGGCGCGGCGCAGCGTCAGCAATTCTCGCCGAATTTTATAGATTTTTTCCAGGGTTTGGCGATTGGGGTTCACCACCACTTCATCCTCTAATTCTTCAATCCGCTCTCCGTAAAGTTCTAATACGGGGAAAAATCCATCTATAATCGAATCCAACAGAGTATAAGCAAGATAATCTGCTCCGTGCTTGCGAATAGCTCCTTGTCCTTTGCGAATTCGCTCGCGCACCGGATCGAAACAATCATAGTCCGGTTCTTCCTGAACACTTAGCAGGTAATGTTTGCCCAAAATGAAACTAACTTGTTCTTTATGAAAATTATCTGAATTAGGCTTAATCATCACCATCCAGGCAATAATTAAAAGGTGTTCTTCATAGTCTACAACTTTCGGGCGTTGGGGAATATTTACTACATCTTCCTGAGCCATTACGTGCAAATTAAAAACATCGCTCATTTGTCGCCAAGTTTCTTTGTTGCCCAATCCCAACATATCAACCCAAGAAACAGATTTTGTATCTAAATAGGCAGCAGCTTCTTGAGGATTTAACAATTTTTTAGGGCGAGTAGCTTTGGTTTCGCAATAGTCAATTAATACAATGTCTGGAGGTGGCGCATCCGGTTCTAAGTCTAGAGTCCCCGGCAGCGCCCCCGGATGGTCATAAAAATAATCAACGTAGGAATCATCATCATCATCTTTAATGGGTTTTTGAAATACACTCGAAGTATTTTTTATGCCTTTGTATGCCATGTGAATATCCCCAACTTTTAGTGTTTTTAATTAGGCTATCATTTTTTTCAGTATAACTAATAATTCATAGCATTTCTGAAATTTCATGCAACAGTATTTGGAGTATTCGTAAGATGTATCGTTAAAAGTTGTGTTTATTGACAATGACCCAGTTTTTCGGGTGCGTCGATCGCTCAATTGTCGATATTTTTTAGCGATTTTGTATAACGACACACCCTACGACTATTCAATCACCAATTCCCAATTCCCAATTCCCAATTCCCAATTCTAAAATCGTATTATCTTTGCCGCATGGGAATCTCGATCGCAAATTCAGTTCCCTCTCCCGGCACCGAAATGCAGCGCAGCGCGCCCCTGTGTCTTTCCACCACAATCTGATAAGAGATAGACAATCCCAAACCAGTACCCTTACCTACTGGTTTATTCGTAAAAAACGGGTCAAATATCCGAGATTTTACAGACTCTGCCATTCCCGCGCCGTTATCTGAAATGGCGATCGCCACCCAATTGTTCTCCAAAACCTCCGTGCGAATCCGAATCAAAGGTAATGCGTCACAACCCAAAGGTAAACTCGTAGAATTTTGCCGTTGGACATCCGTTGGACTAGGCAATTCCCACTTTCTATTTCTCACACTTGCCAAAGCATCAATGGCATTACTTAATATATTCATAAACACTTGATTTAACTGTCCAGCGTAGCATTCTACTTGTGGCAGCGTCCCATATTCTTTAATTATTTCAATCGGGCGATTTCTACCATTTTCTTTAAATTTGTGTTGCAAAATTAATAGCGCGCTGTCAATTCCTTCGTGAATATCAACACGCTTAATATCTGATTCTTCCAGGCGGGCAAAGTTGCGTAAAGACAGAACAATTTCACGAATGCGATCGGCTCCAGTTTGAATTGAAGTCAGCAGGTGCGGGAAATCTTCTTTCATAAATTCGACTTCTATTTCCTCAGCAAAATTCGCGATCGCAGCAACAGGTTCCGGGTAATGTTCTTGATACAAAGTACACAATTGTAGCAAATTATTCGCATACAGGCTCGCGTGAATAATATTACCGTAAATAAAACTGACAGGATTATTAATTTCGTGAGCAATTCCCGCGACTAGCTGTCCCAAACTAGACATTTTTTCCGCATGAATTAGTTGAGCTTGAGTTTTTCCTAATTGTTTCAATGTTTGCTCTAATTGGGTATTTTTATCTTTTAATTGAGATTCGGCTTGTTTGCGCTTAGTAATATTGCGAGCAATAACGATCGCCTGATTCGAGTTAAGAGGCAGCAATCTAGCTTCATAAGTTTCTTCTCCTGCCGGCATTGGTAGCGAATACTCTAGATTAACCGGAGTTCTGTTTTCGGAAACTTCCACCATTGCCAGATCGAACTGGCTGGCGACGTTGACCGGCAATATATCTGCCATTCGTTTGCCCACAAAATGCTCGGGGCTCAGGTACAAATCCGCATAATTTCCTGATAAGTAATCCAAAATAACGCCGTCAGCGTTGAGACGGAAATACAAATCGGGCAGGGCCAGAAAAACAGCTTCTAACTCGGAAGTTTTTTGGTGCAATGCTTCTTGGGCATAGTAGCGATCGCTAATATCCAAAATCACCCCGTCCAAACAGAAAACGCTCCCATCTGCGTCGAACACAGGAGAACCTTTATCCCACACCCATTTAACCGTGTTATCTGCTGCTAACAAGCGGTATTCCAAATTATAAGACTGTTTGCTTTCTATTGATTGCCGAATTGTTGCTTCTACTTTTGCCAAATCTTCCTGGTAAATAATGCTAACAAAAGTCCGGCTTCCCATCTCCAAAGGCGAAATAAAATCCGCAGCATGGTAGCCCGCTAGTAAGTAAACGGCATCGCTAATAAAACTTGTCGAAAAATCGCATTCCCAGCGATAAACAACTCCGGGAATATTAGCTACCAAAGAGCGAAATCTTGATTCACTTCTACGCAAAGCTGCTTCTGATTCATGGCGTTCTGTAATGTCGTGAGTGAAACCTAGCACTGCAAATATATTACCTTCAGCGTCGCGCAGAGGGACTTTTTGGGTGTCTAAAATATGTACTGAACCATCAGCAAGAGTTGCCGCATCGCAGGGATTGTGGATAATTTCGCCAGCTAGTACAGCAGAGTCGTCTGTGCGGAATCCTCGGATATTTTCTGCAGCATTCCCAAATACTAGATCTTCTGAAAATCCTAATTCTAAATCGGATTTGCCAATTATTTGTTCGACTGTTTTGCCGATAGCTTGAGCTAAACTTTTGTTGACCAAAATATAGCGAAATTGTTTGTCTTTGGCAAAAATCCAGTCGCTGGTTTTGTCTATTACCGTGCGGAGCAGTTGTTCGGAACTTTCGGTTTGTTCCAAAGCTACCTGCAGTTCTAGTTCCAGGCACTTGCGAGTTGTAATGTTTTCAAAAGCAACGCCGACGCAGTTGTTAGGTAAAGGAAAAGCTTTAATAGAAAAAGCACGAGTTATTCTGTCGCATTCATCGCAGTCAATATCTTCAACTTCTATGGCTTTTTGGCTGCGAATTACCGAAGCAAATGCTTGGGGAATGTTTTTCGATCGCAGGTGGGGAAAAATCTCGTCGATTGTCATGCCCAAAACGTCGGCCATTTCTAATCCGGTAAACAGGGTAGCAGCGGGATTAGAGGCGATCGCCCTTAATGTACTATCATCCTCTATATCTTCCAAATGATAGACGTACAAACCAATCTGCATATTCTCCACTATTTGGTCATAGAGGCGCACGCTTTCGTCTACCTGCCTGCGTTCAGTAATATCTTCTGTAATACCCAACACGTACTGAGGATGCCCCTGAGCGTCGAGAATTGGCACTTTGCGGGTGTGCAGTATTCTCATACCTTTGTGGCGAGTTTGGATCGGCTCTTCGGCTATTTCTTTAACCGTAGATTGGTTGCGATGAGCTGTCAATATTTCCCTATCTTGAGCCGCAAAAACATCAGCTTGTTCTTTGGGATAAATATCGTAGTCATTTTTGCCGATCGCCTCTTGAGAGGTAACACCTGCGATCGCTTCCCCGGCCTTATTCCACAGCACAAATTTTAGCGAAGAAGCATCTTTAGCAAAAACTCCCACGGGCAGATTTTCTACTACGGAATTGAGGAACCCTTTAGCGGATTTTAATTCAGCTTCTGCGCGCTTGCGTTCGATGCCTAAAGCTATGACATCGGCAACGGATGCTAAAGTTTCTTGAAATGGTGCTGTCAGCGGCTTTAAGCTGATAATTACCATGACTCCCACCAGCCTTTCTTCGACTATTAAGGGGTAGCCGGCGAAGGTAAAAATCTGCTGGGGAATTTGGCAATTTGCCGGATTTTGGCGGCTGTTGATAATTGCTAATTCGGAACTGCATAACCCTGTAACTTCGGATTTTTCTTCTAGAAGTCCAAAATTATTCAGTTCAAATCCGCAGTCAAATTGCGGTTTTTGCTGTTGGGCGATCGAGTTAACCTTACTTGCAATAAAGCTAGCCCGATCGCCTGTGCGGCTGTAGATTCCAGAGGCTGCTTGCAACTCCCAAATATTGGATTGAGAGTTTAAAGTCCAAATTTCAGCGGAGGCGACATCAATATTTCGCACCATTGCCTCGCAGCAAGGAAGCAGGATATCTTGAGGGTGTTTGGTGAGGGCAATACCGACATCGGCTACCATTGCTGTGAGGCGAGAAGCTTGGGCTTTTTCTGCTTCCAATCGTTTGCGATCTGTGATGTCTTCCACCAAAGAAAGTACGGTAAAAGAGTCGCCGCTGCGAATAATTGAGTTGAACCAGCGACACCAAATAACTTGTCCGCTTTTAGTTTTATTTTGATTGATGGAAATATTGCCATTCCCAGAGGCTAGTTCTAGTTCGATCGCGCTTACAGCCTCTCTTTCTTCTTCGCAAACCAAATCCAAATCGCCGAAATGCTTGCCCAGCATATCATCCGATGTCCAGCCAAAGATTTCTTGGGCGCGTTTAGACCACTGAACGATTCGGAAATTTTCATCCCAGCCTACCATTGCCAGCGGACTGTTAGCTGCATTCAACCACAGTAAATGATTCGATCGGCGCAACTGCTGAGTTTTCTCTTGCTGCCAGCGGTAGTGCCTGGTGATATCCCTACCGACACCCAAAACCCGCATCTGGTTGCTAGAGGCATCCACCGCTGGCGTGTAAGCCGTTTCGTAAATTTTAATTCCGCCGTCTGCCGCCCTCACCTCGTGAATGGCCAGCTTTTTTTCCCCTGTGATAAATACTTGTTGCAGGCAGGAATCAATCTGCGAGATTATGTTTTTGAGAGCAGAATTATTGGGATATAATTGCAATAATTCTTGGTTAGTTTTGTTGACTATTTCAGCAGGCTCCAATCCCATCCAAGCAGCAGCAACGGGATTGATGTATAGGTAGTTTTGCTGTCGATCGCACTCTAGGAAAGCATCAACAGAGTTAGAGAAAAAAGACTGTAACGAGTTGATAACTTCCTGCATGGGTATTTTGCGATCGCTTGCAAGTAAAGCTTTAAATTTTTCCTAAAATTAGTTTAACCCAATCAAATATTTTTGCACACTTGACTGCTGCGATTCCCGGTGCAGTTTTCGGCTCAACTCTCTAGGATACAATAATTTTCAGGAAATAGTATTTGTATGAATATAACTTAATTAGAGCAGATGCTTTTTTTTAACAAGACGCATCGGATAGAAAAGGGAGATGGGGAGATGGGGAGATGGGGAGATGGGGAGATGGGGAGATGGGGAGATGGGGAGATGGGGAGATGGGGAGAATCTTAGTTTGTAGGGTGTGCACTGCGCACCGGTTGAGTTTGTTGCCCACCGCGCCGGCATCGGTTTACCAAGTTTCCTGCTTTTTTTGTGCTCAAATTTATCATTTTAACCGGGCTGGAAGTGCGCACCCTACAGATTTGCCGAAGGTGCGCAGTTGAGTTTGTAGGGTGCGCAATGCGCACCGGTTTATTACAAAAGTTGCCGAAGGTGCGCAGTGCGGCACCCTACAAAGTGGGGACTACATCATGCCCATGCCGCCCATGCCGCCCATGCCGCCCATGCCGCCCATGCCGCCCATGCCGCCCATGCCGCCCATGCCGCCCATGTCGCCCATGTCGCCGCCGGCTTTTTTCTTCTCGGGTTTTTCGACAATCACGGCTTCGGTGGTCAACACCATGCCAGCAATGGAACCGGCATTCTGTAAAGCCGATCGCACAACCTTAGCCGGATCGATAATCCCGGCGGCAATCATATCTTCGTACACGTCGGTGAGAGCGTTGTAGCCAATGTTCAACTCGCTCGCGCGCACTCGCTCGATCGCGATCGAACCTTCAACGCCCGCATTATCAGCGATTTGACGCAAAGGAGCTTCCAAAGCCTTCGCAACCAAGTCAGCGCCTACTTGTTCTTCAGCGTCTAAAGTGTTTTTGATTGCATCTATTTTGGTAATCAGGTGAATCAGCGTCGTGCCGCCTCCTGCGACGATGCCTTCTTCCACAGCAGCTTTAGTAGCGTTGAGAGCATCTTCAATGCGAAGTTTGCGGTCTTTGAGCTCGGTTTCGGTAGCTGCGCCTACTTTAATTACAGCGATACCGCCAGCTAGTTTGGCAATGCGTTCGCTCAATTTTTCTTGATCGTAATCGGAATCCGTCGCTGCTAGTTGCTTGCGAATTTGCTCGATCCGTGTTTGCACGTCAGCTTTGTGTTCATCGCCAGCGACAATGATCGTGTTTTCTTTGTCGATCGTAATTTTGCGGGCGGTACCGAGCATTTCTAGTGTTGCGGTATCAATGCTGAGTCCGACTTCTTCGGAAATCAGTTGACCGCCGGTCAGAACGGCGATATCTTGTAGCATAGCCTTGCGTCGATCGCCAAAACCAGGAGATTTGGTAGCTGCGACGTTCAACACGCCACGAGCTTTGTTGATGACCAAAGTTGCCAAAGCTTCGCCTTCAATATCTTCGGCGATAATTAGCAGGGGTTGACCGGTGCGGGCGACTTTTTCGAGAACCGGAATTAATTCTTGAATGGAGTTAATTTTTTTGTCGGTGATCAGGATGCGAGCATTTTCATACTCAACTTCCATGCGATCGCTATTGGTGACAAAATACGGCGAAAGATATCCGCGATCGTACTGCATCCCTTCGACAACTTCCAATTCTGTTAACAGAGATTTCGACTCTTCAACAGTAATTACGCCGTCTTTGGTGACTTTTTCCATTGCTTGCGCGATCATCGCGCCTACTTCTTCGTCGTTACCGGCGGAGACAGTGGCGACCTGAGCAATGGCCGCGCCTTCGACTGGTTTCGCCAATTTTTCGATTTCTTTGACCAAATGGGCGATCGTTTTGTCAATACCCCGGCGCAGGGCGACTGGATTTGCGCCTGCTGCGACGTTTTTCAAACCTTCGCGAATCAGAGATTGAGCGATCACCGTGGCGGTTGTAGTGCCGTCGCCTGCGATATCTTTAGTTTTGGAGGCGACTTCTTGAATTAAGCGAGCGCCGGCATTTTCCAGGGGGTCTTCGAGTTCGATTTCCCTAGCAACGGTGATACCGTCGTTAACGATTTGAGGAGCACCGTATTTTTTTTCTAATAGGACGTTCCGGCCTTTCGGGCCCAAGGTGATGCGGACTGCATCGGCGAGTTGATTTACCCCGCGTTCTAGTGCCCGCCTAGATTTGTCGCTAAATGCAACTATTTTGGTCATGTTTGTCTCCTTTGGCTTACATAGCAAATTTAGCACTCTCTGAGTCTGAGTGCTAAGCCGATCGATTTTTGATTGTAGCGCACCCCAGCTTTCTAGGGGATGGGGGAGGCGGATTGGGGATGGCGGGCGAGGAGTGCGGGTGGCTCAGGACACGGCGCTGTGGTGTCTCCACGGATATAATGTGGTTTGTGTCATTTCGCGCGATCGGCTTTTGTCTCAAGTCCAATCCCAATTTTGATAGCCAGTCATCCCAAAGCACAATTTTCATTCAAAAAATTCTTAACTTCGATCGATCGTCTAGCTTAGGATAGAGCTTCCTTCTAGCTTCTTTTTACCTTGAGCAAAGCCTTTCATGCCTTCTTCCTAATGACAACGGACAACTGACAACTACCAACTGACAACTAAGAGGACGGGCACGCACCATCCACCGCCCCTACCAACTGACAACTAAGAGGGCGGGCACGGGGCACCGCCCCTACCAACTGACAACTAACAACTGACAACTGACAACTGACAACTGACAACTGACAACTGACAACTGACAACTAACAACTGACAACTGACAACTGACAACTAACAACTGACAACTGACAACTGACTTAACATAATGGCTCGTTATTCTCGACTACAAAAACTCGGTTCTTATATGCGCCCCCACTGGAAACCCGCATTCTGGGGCGTTTTATCGCTATTAATTGTCAATGCTGTGGGCGTTTACATTCCCCTGCTGATTCGGAATGCCATTGACACTCTCCAAGTTGCAACTAAATTTGACCAAGTTTTCAACTACGTGCTCCTAATTCTGCTCCTCGCCTCAATTATGTGGGGAATTCGGATGGTGTCGCGGATTTTGCTGTTTGGCGTGGGCCGTCAAGTTGAATTTGACCTCAAACAGCAAATATTTAATCATTTATTAACATTAGAACCGTCTTATTTTGCTGTTAATACAGTAGGGGATTTAATTAACCGGGCTACTTCCGATTTAGACAACATTCGCCGCTTGGTGGGGTTTGCGGTGCTGAGTTTGGCGAATACAGCTTTTGCCTATGCTTTGACTTTGCCAGTGATGCTGGGAATTGATGTACGGCTGACGCTGTTGGCGATCGCAGTTTATCCTGTAATGCTAGTTTTGGTGCAGTTATTTAGCGACAAACTTCGCATCCAGCAATTAGCCGTACAAGAAGAACTATCGGCAATGAGCGATTTGATTCAAGAAGATATGAGCGGCATTTCCGTAATTAAAATCTACGCTCAAGAAGAAAATGAACGCCGCGCTTTTCGCAATTCTAACGCCCAATTGCTATCAGCAAATTTGGAACTCGCAAAAACCAGAAACTTTCTTTTTCCACTGCTGGGCGGTTTGGCAAGCATCAGCTTGTTAGTGCTGCTTTCTGCTGGCGGCGGCGCAATTGCTAAGGGCGAAATTAGCATCGGCGATTTTGTGGCGCTGCTGATTTACGTCGAGCGTTTGGTGTTTCCGACAGCGCTGTTGGGTTTCACAATTACTGCTTACCAGCGCGGAGAAGTCAGTGTCGATCGCATCGAATCAATTCTCACTGTGGAAGCGCAAATTAAGGATGCTGCAGGTGCAGTTGAAATACCAACTCCAGTAATCGGCGAAATTGCTGCCAGCAACTTAAATTATACTTATCCCGGTGCTAAGACACCCGCGCTCAAGAATGTCAATTTTACCATAAAACCGGGGGAAACAGTCGCAGTTGTTGGGGCGATCGGCTCTGGAAAATCAACCTTAGCTAACGCACTGCCGCGCTTGCTAGATATCGATCCGGGTGAATTATTTTTGGACGGACACGATATTACCGAAGTGAAGTTGAACCAATTGCGCGGGGCGATCGCCTACGTGCCCCAAGAAAGCTTTTTGTTCGGCACTACCATCAAGAATAACATCCGCTACGGCAATCCCTTAGCAGAACAGCCAGAAGTTGAATCAGCAGCCAAACAAGCGCAAATTCACCCCGAAATCCTCAACTTTCCGCAGCAATACAAAACAGTTGTCGGCGAACGCGGCATTACCTTATCCGGCGGACAGCGGCAGCGGACAGCATTAGCCAGAGCCTTATTAGTTGACGCTCCCGTGCTAATTTTGGACGACGCTCTTTCCAGCGTAGACAATCAAACAGCTACCGATATTCTGCATAACTTGGCAACAGGAACCGATCGCAAAACAGTGATTTTCATCTCCCATCAGATGTCCGCTGCTGCTACAGCCGATCGCATTTTCGTCATGGAAAAAGGAGAAATAGTCCAAAGTGGCACTCACGCAGAATTGGTAGGACAACCAGGGCTTTATCAGTATCTGTGGAACCAGCAAAAACTAGAAGAATTGCTGCATTGACTTGTACCCGTGTCCACAGGTTTGTACTAAATACTTTACCAATTCCAATCCTCGGGAAAGTGTTTATACAAATTCTCCATAAAGCGGCACTAAAATATTAGAGACTCCAGCCAAAAGTGCAAGAATATGGGGAGAGCATCTCAATGAATGCAAAAAACAATTTCTTTACAGTGTTGTCCCCTCTCGCGAGTGTTGGATGGCGAGTGGGGAAAGCACGCATTAAATCAAAACTGAGATGCTCCCAATCGACCATTAAGCAGATTGGGCGTAGAATTAAAATATCGGGCGCTCAATGGAACCGCAACAATATCTCTCAAGTTCTCAAGCATCGCTGCTCTTATCTTAATCTGGCTTTTGCCTGAGTATTTCTACTTATTTCATAACTGAGATGCTCCCAACCATTTCCACCCCCTTTTTAAGATTCACGGGGACTGAAGTCCCTCGCGTCGTTTCCTTCTCAGGAGTAAGTGCGATTAGTTTCCCACTTACCGTATTTCTTTTATGAAGGCTTCTGCGTAAGCTTTGCGTTATGTAGCAAGGGCGTTCATTGTAAGGCCACGGGCACCGAGTTTTATGCGAAGTGTCTGATCAGCGCTTTTCGCGATCGAATAAGGTAAAAGTTTTTGTGGTTAAAATCCAGCCGCTTAGAATTGAACAACGGTCAGCCAACTTTGATCTAAACTCAGGAACAAGGGTTCCAGGGTTGATTGCACTTTAGTCAACAGACATTGATTATCTACCGAGAGATTAAAGACCGCTAAGGTGAGGGAGCAGCATTGGGTAATCTGCGAAATGTTTACACTTCCCTAGGCAACTATGCCAAGGCGATCGAGTACCATCAGCAGTCGTTGACCATCGCCCGTAACGTTCATAACTACCAAAGATGGAAAGCCAAACATGATTAAACTCCCTGGAATTAAAGTTTTAGCCCAAATTTACGAAAGTGACAATTCTATTGTCTATCGGGGAATTAGAGAACAGGATAACCAACCGCTGATCCTGAAAGTCCTCAAAGAAGATTATCCTGCCCCCGCCGAACTTGTCCGTTACCAGCAGGAATATGAAATCACGCGCAGCTTTGACTGCCAAGGAGTTATTAAGGCTCACGAGATCCGAAGACACAATAACACGCTGGTAATGCTATTAGAGGATTTTGGAGGAGAATCTTTAGAGGAAATTCTAAAAAAAAGACAATTCACATTATTAGAATTTCTCAAAATCGCCATTCAAATCACTGAATCTCTGAGTATAATTCATCAATCAAATATTATTCATAAAGACATTAACCTGTCCAATATTGTTTTTAATTTTCAAGCAAAACAATTAAAAATTATTGACTTTGGCTTGTCCACAATCTTATCAAGGGAAAACACTGCCTTAAAAAACCCTAATGTTTTAGAGGGAACATTAGCTTATATTTCTCCCGAACAAACAGGCAGGATGAATCGAGCCATAGATTACCGCACTGATTTTTACTCGCTCGGAGTTACCTTCTATAAAATATTGACAAACCAATTGCCTTTTGACGCTACCGATGCAATGGAGTTGGTTCATTGTCATATTGCTAGACAACCCGTCTCACCCCATAGAGTTAATCCCGAAATTCCTCTAGTCGTTTCAGAAATCGTGATGAAACTCATGGCGAAAACAGCAGAGGAACGATACCAAAATGCTTTAGGGATCAGAAACGATTTGGCGCTATGTCTAAAGCAGCTAGAAGCAGATGAGAGAATCGAACATTTTTTTGTGGGCCAACAAGATATTTCTGATAAATTTCAAATCCCGCAAAAGCTCTATGGCAGGTCAACCCAAATTGAAACTTTACTCTCAGCTTTTGACCGGATAACTAATGATACCAGCCAACTTATGCTTGTTGCTGGGTATTCCGGGATTGGTAAATCAGTATTAGTGCAGGAAATCTATAAACCAATTACCGAACGACGCGGTTATTACATTTCTGGTAAGTTTGACCAATTTCAACGCAATATTCCTTACAGTGCTATTGTCATTGCATTTCGAGAATTAGTGCAGCAACTGCTTACTGAAACGTCCGAACAACTACAGGTATGGCATGACAAAGTAGTATCAACATTGGGAACCAACGGACAAATTATTATTGATGTTATTCCTGAAGTCGAACTGATTATTGGCAAGCAACCAGCCGTATTAGAACTCGCAGCAGCAGAGTCCCAAAATCGATTTAACTTAGTCTTTCAAAACTTCATTCAAGTCTTTTGTCAAGCCGAACATCCCTTAGTTATCTTTCTCGATGACTTACAGTGGGCGGACTCCGCTACTCTGAAATTAATGCAGTTAATGATGACTGATGTAGATACAAAAAATATCCTGCTAATTGGAGCATATCGAGATAATGAAGTCAGTGCAGCCCATCCCTTAAAAATTACCTTATCAGAAATTCAAAAAACTGGAGCAACAGTAAATTCTATATTGCTATCGCCGTTAGATTTAACTTGTATCAATCAATTAATTGCCGATACGCTTAAGTGCGACGCCCAAAGAGCAAAACCATTAGCCGAATTACTGCTTACCAAAACTCAGGGTAATCCGTTCTTTCTGAAAGAATTTCTCCAGTCGCTTTATACAGAAAACCTATTAGATTTCGATTTACTCAGTGGCAGTTGGCAGTGGAATTTGGAGCAAATTCAAGCACAAAATATTACTGATAATGTCGTTGAGTTGATGACTCAAAAAATCCAAAAATTACCAGAACTGACGCAAGAGATTTTGAAAACGGCTGCTTGTATTGGCAACCAGTTTGATTTAAAGATTCTCTCAATTGTAGGTGAAAAGCCGCAAAAAGAAACGGCAAACGAACTCTGGTCAGCCGTGCGAGAAGGTCTAATTGTTCCAGTGGGAGATGATTACAAATTTCTGCAAACAGACCTAAATCCGGATCAATTCAAGGTAGCTTATCGGTTTGTGCATGATCGCATCCAACAAGCCGCCTACTCTCTGATTCCCTCACACCGCAAGCAAGCTAGCCATCTGCAAATCGGTCAGTTGCTGCTGAATAATACCCCCCTCCAGCAGCAAGAGGAAAAAATCTTTGACATTGTTAATCAACTGAATTTCGGCAGCAACCTGCTTGAAAGCCAGCAGAAACGAGATGAATTGGCAAAGTTAAATCTCATCGCTGGCAAGAAAGCAAAAGCCTCAGCCGCTTATCAACCCGCCCTTACCTACCTAACAGTCGGCTTAGAATTATTGAACCCCCTTCAGTGTTCCCAGAGTTCGGGGGGAAGTGAAGGGGAGTCAAGTTGGCAGACGCAGTACGATACTACACTTGCTCTGTATATAGAAGCCGCAGAAGCTGCCTATTTGTGCGGTCAATTCGATGAAATGGAGAGGTTAGTTCCAGTCGTGCTGCAACAGGGCAAAGTACAGCTAGATAAAGTGAAAGTTTATGAAGTTAAAATCTCTGCTTATCTAGCACAGAACAAGCCATTAGAAGCAGTTAATACTGGATTAACAGTTCTGAAGCTGTTGGGAGTAAGCTTGCCCAAAAAGCCCAATAAATTAGATATTCTACTCGGTTTGATGGGGACAAAGTTAGCCTTGTTGGGGAAACGAATTGAAGACTTAATCGACTTACCGGAAATGACCGCTCCCGATCAGTTGGCAGCAATTCGTATTCTATCGAGAATAGTTTCGGCTTCCTATCTAGCTGCTCCTAACCTATTCCCTCTGGTTGTTTTTAAAGGCATCAATATATCGGTTAAATACGGCAATGCTTCCTTCTCGGCAATAATGTATGCAGCTTATGGGTTGATTCTTTGCGGAGTATTAGGAGACATTGAATCTGGGTATAAATTTGGCAATCTAGCTTTAAGTCTATTAGAGCGGCTCAATGCTAGGAACGTAAAAGCTAAAGTAATCTATATAGTTAATTACTTTGTCAGGCATTGGCGGGAGCATGGAAGGCAGACATTACAGTCTTTACTACTCGCATATTCGAGCGGACTAGAAACAGGAGATTTAGAATATGGGGCATATTCCTTATCGCTGTACTCCTACCATTCCTATTATATAGGGCAGGAGTTAGCTGTTGTTGAGCGGGAGTCGGACAAATACAGCAATGCCATCCAAAAATTAAAGCAAGAGCGAAGCTTTCACTTGATTAATCTAAATCGGCAGAGGATGCTGAATTTGATGGGGCAATCGGAAAATCCCTGCCGTTTAATTGGTGATTGTTATAACGAGTTGAAAATACTGCCTCTGGCTATTGAGGCGAATGACCGAATCGCAATTTTTCACATATATCTTGAAAAACTGACGCTCTGTTACCTATTTGGAGAGTACGAGGAAGCCCTAGAAAATGCGGCACTAGCAGCAAGATATATAGATAGTGCAGTAGCGATGCTGATCGTTGCATTGGTTTACTTTTACGATTCTCTCTCACTAATTGCCACATATTCTTCCACCTCTAAATTTCAGCAGAAACGCTTACTCGATCGGGTGCGAGCTAACCAGAAAAAACTCAAAAAACGGGCGCATTATGCCCCAATGAATTATTTACATAAATTTTATCTTGTAGAAGCAGAACTGCACCGAGTTCAAGGGTCAGAGGTTGTGGCAATGGACTATTACAAAAAAGCTATTGCTCTTGCTCAAGAACATGAATACATCAATGAAGAAGCACTGGCACACGAACTCGCCGCTAAGTTTTATCTCGCTTTAGGTCAAGATAAAATCGCGCAAGTCTATATGCAAGATGCCCGTTATTGCTATCTCCGCTGGGGTGCAACAGCTAAAGTTAACGATTTAGATACGCGCTATTCTCAGTTATTACAAAGAAAGCCCTCGAACAGGGGAACACTTAGCACAAAAATATCCACGCCGCCTACCACAACTGGCAGGAGCACTTCTTCCGATCTGGATTTGACCACAGTCATGAAAGCTTCACAAACCCTATCTGAAGAAATTGTGCTAGATAAATTACTGGCGAAATTGATGCGGATTATTATTGAGAATGCCGGAGCGCAAAAGGGCTTTTTGATTCTGGAAAAAAAGGGGAAATTGCTGATTGAAGCTGAAGGCTCTGCGGATCGAGATAGCGTGACTGTGTTGCAGTCAATCCCTGTCCAGTCTGTATGGGAACCTGATGATCAACTTCTAATCTCTCACATGATTGTTAACTATGTGGCTCGCACGCAAGAAAGTGTAGTCTTGAACGATGCTGCTAATGACCCTCAATTTGCTCATTCCCCCTATATCAAAGAGCATAAGCCTAAATCAATTTTGTGCTTTCCTCTCCAACATCAAGGTAAACTGACAGGAATTATCTATTTAGAAAATAATCTAACCACAGAGGCTTTTACTTCCGATCGCGTAGAACTCTTAAATCTGCTTTCCTCTCAGGCAGCAATTTCCATTGAAAATGCCAGTCTCTACAATAATCTCACCGAACTCAATCAGGCTTTTGAGCGCTTCGTCCCCCGTCAATTCCTCCAAATTTTGGATAAAGAGAGCATTCTTGATGTTAAATTAGGCGACCAAGTTCAACAGGATATGTCGGTACTATTTTCCGATATTCGCGACTTCACAACTTTGTCGGAAAGTATGAACCCTCAAGACAATTTCAAATTTATTAATGCCTATTTGTCTCAAATGGAACCCGCCATTATCGAAAATCAGGGGTTTATTGATAAATATATTGGCGATGCAATTATGGCTCTATTTAGTGGCGAGGCAGATAATGCAGTGAAAGCAGGAATTGATATGCTGCATCGTCTTAGCGAATACAATCAACATCGCACTGCTTCTGGATACGTGCCGATTAAGATTGGTATTGGCATCAATACAGGTTCTTTAATACTCGGTACGGTTGGGGGAAAAAACCGGATGGATAGCACGGTGATTAGCGATGCAGTGAATTTAGCCTCGCGGATAGAAAGCTTGACTAAACAATATGGAATTTCGATGTTAATTAGTAACTACACTTTCCAGTCTTTGTCAGATTCTAACCAGTATGCTATTCGTCTGATCGATCGCGTAAAAGTTAAGGGAAAATCAAAAGCGGTATCGATGTTTGAAGTTTTCGATGCGGATCCGCCTGAGACTTATGAGGGCAAACTAGACACAAGAACGCGATTTGAAGAAGCTTTGATACTCTACCATTGCCAAAAGCTTAGAGATGCGGAGCGATTGTTTGCTGAGTGCCTGCGCCACAATCCTACAGATAAAGCGGCTCAAATTTATCAGCAGCGCTGCACTCAGGGCGATCGGGATTAAGGATGCGTTAGCTCAAAAAGAGGCTGGAGCGCTAAACAGGATCGGGCTAGTTGAATTGTTGAGTACGCAAAAACTCAGTTACTGAGCCAAAACTTCTTTTAATAAGCCAAATGGCTACCAACTTAAGGCGGGACAAGATTAAGAAAAAAGCAGAGAAGGGATGAGGGATGTGGTCAAAAGCTGTTCGTAGATGCGATCGCTCCAAGCGTCCCCAAGCCAAAGTGAGCTTCCCTAACTTCTAGGGTAATTGCTCAACCCCCTTGGCAAGAAGACGATATATAGCAATCCTAAATCATTTTCAATAACTGGTTAAGAGGTTAAGAGCCTAGGAATCGATGTCACTCTTGAAGAGTCTCGCCTGCGAAAATGTCGGCAGAGCCTCGCCCCAGAAGCGTTACCAGGCAGAGCGAAAGTAACGAGTAGAACGAGTAAATCACTTAGGATTGCTATAGAGAATTAGCATGAGTTTAAAAATACATCTTTTTAAATCATAAATTTAAACCCTTCAAAAGTTAGCTCGTAAATTACAAAATTTGGGACATGAGTTAGCCATATCTGCGGCTGAAAATCCTCCGATCCATCTCAGATGGGTGAAATTTCTATTACTAACGGTGTAGCGATAGAGATGTGGAATATCAGTCTTAAGAGATTTGTCATTGCTCTGTCATTAAGATAAGCTAAAAAGTATTTAAAATCAACAAACATTTGAGGAAATTTGGCTATGGACGGTCAAGACCCCGCTGACATCAAGATGGGTAACGTAGATGAAGAAGAAAGTTCAGTTGTCGCACACGGCACGGCCATTTTAGGGATCGATCCTGAAGGAGGAGAGGCCGTACTCTTTAAGGATTTAGAAGTCACAAATTCTAAAGTAAAATTGAGTGCATACCTAGCGATAGATGGAAATTTAAATAAATCCATAGAACTAGGCGAACTCACAGGAACTATGGGTACCGTTAAAAGTGCCGTCCCCCTAGGAACAGATACCTCCCCTTACAATACCGTAGTTCTTCGCGACCAAAAGAGTAAAAAGAAAGTCGCAGTCATTGAATTGTAGACCCGCAAGCGAGTAGGGATGGGATAATATCTCTACTCACCTAAAAATTCACGCTTTATTAACCTTTGCTTACTGTTCCTATACAAATAGGACTTCATCTAGAGCAATTTAATAAAAACTTGTTATTAGCAGTTTTAACCATCCAAAACATCGTGTTCACAGGTAGCACTCACTTATTTGGCAAAATTGTATAAACTAACTTCTTTACACTAACGAATCTATGCCTAGTTAATCGATAAACTTTGGGAATACAAGGCACACCTTTACGGAGAATCGAACGAAACATTGTTGAGCAAAATAATCTCCTTGAATTCGCAATAAAGACTTAAGCGCAGCCAGCAAGTTGTGAAGGATGTCCCCGAATCCGAAACCAGTTGCGACGGCACGAATAGCCAGCAGTTGCATCAAATTCGCTGCCTTGAATTACTCGATGGCGATGAATGGCGCGATCGACAATAATTGATTTATAATCAAGATATCTACCCCAGCACCATACCCAATCATGCTCGCAGAAGCAAACGCCACACTCTGGCCCAGTCTAATTACTATCTCAGCATTAATTCTCTACTTCATTCTTACCCTCAACGTCGGCAGAGCCAGATTCAAGTACAAAGTTTCTCCTCCGCAGATGACAGGAAACCCAGACTTTGAGCGAGTAGTGCGAGTTCATCAAAACACCTTAGAGCAACTGATTTTATTTTTGCCCTCGCTGTGGATATTCTCGCAATTTATCAGCCCAATTTGGGCCGCCGGTATCGGTGCAGTTTGGATAATTGGACGCATTTTGTTTGCTTGGGGTTACTATCAAGCAGCGGAAAAACGAGCCGCCGGATTTGGCATTAGTACCTTAGCTACTTTAACTTTACTGGGCGGTTCCTTAATTGGCATCATCATGGCGCTGCTCAAAGTTTCACAGTTATAACTAATATTAGTAGGGTGCGCCAAAAGCACCTTACCCAGTAAATCTAATTCTTTCAATCACCTTCAGGAGTTAATATGTCGGAAACCAACAAACCCGTATTTCAAATTAGCCAGCAGCTTTTTCAACAGCTTACCGAGTGGCAAGAAAAAATTGCACTAGAAGATGAATCAGCAACCGAGTCAGAAGACGATAAACAAATTGAGGTAAAAAGTCCTCCCGACAGTTATGAACAGAATTCTCAAACAAATAATTCCTAGTTTTTGGGTGGCAGCATCTTTGGCATTTCCGGCTGCCGTCTCGGCTCAATCGCTGACACCAAGCCAAATTCAGCAAGTCAATAGCGGTTTGTTTCGTTCTAATTCTCAAGATTTCTTTGAGCAAGGAAATCGCCAACTGGAAAGAGAAATTGCTATTTTGTTGAAAAATAATGTCGCTTCCGAAAGCAAGATTTTGGAGATTGATGAAAAATTGCGATCTCAGATTTGTCGCGAAGATTTTCAAATTTCCTGGCAGGATTATGATACAATCAGTGTTCCTGATGTTTCTAGTTTTAATGCAAAACTCAAAGATATTTGCAGGCTAAGTTAAAATCAAAGTGAAGGGTAAATCAAAGGTTTAGTGTTATATTGTGTCAGCTCTAACGGCTAAAATAAAACTGGTTGGTAGTGAGGACTTTAGTCTGGATTGGCAGAAATTTTGAAAAATGAAGTTGTAACTACTAACTTATAAATGTTTAAAATTGTTTGTAGTGAGGACTTTAGTCCTGATTGGCTTAACAAATTTTGAGGATTTTAGGCCTCACTACGAACTGAGGAATGTTATTTTATTTGACATGATATTAATGGATGGAGAATCAAAGACAAAATTGAAACTAGCGATGCTGTCAGCGGACACTGTGGGTCAGTTTGCTGCTATTATTATTGATTACACCCATGAGGAAATGATGCTAGTTTTTCATGAGCTGGAATGGGAAGAGCAGGCTAGAATTAAAGATATTTGGAAGAGTATTTGAGGGATGGCGCATCTATAAAGTCGCAGGTTGCTGCACCGGACACGGCATTATCTATTGGTGTCAACTTAAGGTCAAACATAGTCATAGATAGATAGATAGATACGCTTGGGTTAATGCTATTTGTCATTGCGCTACGGGAGAGTAATCGCAGAGACTAGGTTACTTCTCAATCTTTGTGAGATGCGCGCGGAGCAATTACCTTGTCAACCAAAGCGTATTTTTTTATACTGATGAATTTTCACTACTGCCTTCTATGTAGCGACGCAAAACCGAGTTGATTAAAGCTTTATGTTCTCCCGTTCTAGCTTGGAACCACTTCAAAATATCTGGGTCAATTTGAACTAATCGCTGTGCTTGAGATGCAGGAATTCTTACAGTAGCGCGTTCAAAAAACTCTGCCGTCAAGGGTGGAATGTCAGAGTAATCAATTCCTTCATCTTCCATTTCTTCTAATGCTTTCCAATAGTACGAGAGGTATTGCTCAAGTTTTTGGCGCTCATATCGATTTGCCCTTCGTGCTGAAATGATCCGAATCACGTCATTCTGTCGTTCTGTCCAAACAACAACCGCGATGCCGTTACCGAGGAAACCGATACCGAACCAACGGTCTTCGCCGTAATCAAAACGATCGTCTAGCTCAACTAGCATTGGACTATCAAACATTTTAGGGACATCTACAAAATCAATGTCATGTTTGCGAATATTATTTAGATTCTTCGCTTCATCCCACTCAAACTGCATGAAAATCTGGCCATGCTAATTAGGCTGCCTTTATTATAGCCGAATAAGCTTGGGTTAACAAGTGGAGGGGGTAGGCTCGCACCATCCACTACCCCTACAAAAGCCTGATTTGATTTTCTTTCTTGACTGATAATCTAGATATAGCCCGATTTTTTCGCAAGCGATTCGAGACACAATTGACGGAAATGATCGCCCCGCTGCTCGAAGTTTTGGTATTGATCGAAACTGGCGCAAGCTGGCGAAAGCAGCACGACTTTAGCGTTGTTCTGTTTGCCTAATTCTGCGGCTCTGGAAACTGCTTTTTCCATTGTTTCGACGATTTCCCAAGCATTATAATTTGCTTGTTCTAGCCGATCGCTAAAAATACCTGCCGCATCCCCAATTAACAGCACTCCCACAGCTTTCGCCTTAATTGTATCGATCCAAGCGCGATCGTCCCCTTCTTTGGGATCGCCGCCCGCAATCAAAATCGCCGGCGCGCTGACAGAAGCCAACCCGACTTGCGCCGCATCGTAATTGGTAGCTTTGCTGTCGTTGATGAAATCTATGCCTTCCCAAGTGCGGATGTGTTCGAGACGGTGCGACACTCCGGGGAATTTAGCGATCGCCCGGGCGATCGCACTTTTATCTATCCCCGCCAAATTAGCCGTCGCCACCGCCATCAACAAATTCTGCAAATTGTGCTCTCCCACCATCCGCAAAGACGAAGCAGGCAAAATTTTCTCGCTTTGAGCAATTACCCAACCGTCTGCGATGTAGGCTCCAAAAGCCCGCTTTCCTAATAATTCCTGTTCACCTTTAACACTCGTCCAACACGCATCTGGCCAAATGTCAACTCCTTGCTGCCGCAAACAAGGATCGTCGCCATTAATTACTTGCAATTCCGACTTTTTCAGCAAATGCGCTTTAATGTTGTAGTAATTTTCTAAAGTTTTGTGGCGGCTGAGGTGATCCGGTGTCAAAGTCGTTAAAACTCCGATTCGCGGCGCTACAGACGGCGAGGATTCTATCTGATAGCTGCTGATTTCTGCGATTACCCAATCCGGCGGTTTTTCAGCTAAAGCTAATTCGCACGCAGCATAGCCAATATTGCCGCAAGCGGGAGCGTGAAGCCCTGCTTCTGCAAAAATAGCAGCAATTAAAGCAGTAGTCGTAGTTTTGCCGTTAGTGCCACTAATTCCCACCCAAGGAGATTTGAGATAGCGCCACGCGAGCGCCATTTCTCCGATTGTTTCAATGCCTAACTCTCTGGCGCGTACTAATCCTGGACTGTCCCAGGGAACGCCGGGACTTACTACTATTAATTCTATCGATTCGACTGGTTCAAAAGATTTACCTAACTCAACTGCAATTCCTTCGCTGGCGAGTTCCTGTTGCTGTTCGAGCAAGTTTGGGGAAGATGAGCGATCGCTCAGCGTTACTTCCCATCCTTCGCGTTTTAGCAGTCTGGCGGCGGCATTCCCCGATTTTCCTAATCCAATGATGTGAGCGATCGGCATAAGTTGTGTGTGTGATGGAGCGAACTTTCCTGGTTTTATAAGTTTATATCTTAACCTTGAATTGGTTGTTGACTATTGGCCATTTTGCTTATTTTTTCAGAGAGCGATCTCACGCGATATTCGTAGGGAAACCGCACTGCCGTGTCCTGATTCGTAGGGAAACGACACTGCCGTGTCCTCTTTTGTGATTTCGATCGACCTTTTTTTGAATTTTGCAAGCAGTGCGTCTTTCAAGTTCTTCAATTTTTTCTTCTAACCGGACAATTTCTCTGGATAAACAGCGAAGCTGATATGATGATACGGTCGAAGTAAACGCCACCGTTACAAATAAGTATATCTCCTTCATCAGAGGGTTTTCTTTATATACTAGATAGTATATGGTAACAACGAGTGGCGCTAGCCAGAAACCGACATTTGAACTTGCCGCGCTTTTACGAATTATTTGTCTCTAATTCATGGTTCATATATTCCCTTTTCAATAGCGAGCCAGAGCCAGAGTGATCTGGGTTCCCAGGCTCTGCCTGGGAACCAATTAATCCCCCAATCTAAAATCGAAAATCGAAAATCTAAAATCGATTGACGATCGCCCCAAAGTCAGCCAACACCCGCGCGTGATTCCGCAGCAAACCCAGCAAATTCAAGCGATTGCGCTTAATTTCCGGGTCGGAATCCATCACCAAAACGCTTTCTGGGCCGTCAAAAAAGTTGCTCACAGCCGGAGCAATTTCAGTCAAACTCTCTACTAATTGTTGGTAATTTCGAGTTTGTTTCGATAGCTTAGTTTGCGGCACCAACTGCACCACGGCATCATAAAAAGCTTGTTCGGACGACTTTTGAAATAACTCTGGTTTCACCGCTTTTTTCGGTTCCAATTCAACTTTATCCAAATCACCTTGAGCCGCTAAACGAGTTGAACGGTTGACTGTTTCGTAAATCCGATCCAAAGTCTTGTCATTGCGGATTTGTTGCAGAAACAGCGCTCTTTCCAGCGTGTCCAACAAATCTTTCAATGCCCGTTCGGTATATTCGGGGTCGTTTTCTCCCAAAACGGCATTCACCAAATCGTAATCTACATTCTTTTCTTCTTGCAGCAAAGTCCGAATTCTTTGCAGGAAAAATTCGTATAATTGAGATAGCAAATCCGCCGATGTCTGGGGGCGTGCTGCAGTAAATTCGGCGACAACTTCTGCGATTAACTGGTGCAAGTTGATTGGTAACTGAGCCGCCCAAATAATGTTAGCGATCGCATTGGCTGCGCGGCGCAAAGCAAAAGGATCGGAGGAACCTGTCGGCAACATTCCCAAGCCGAAGATGCTGACTAATGTATCTAATTTGTCGGCTATTGCGACAACTTGACCTGTGAGAGTTTGCGGTAATTTGTCCCCCGCGCCTCTAGGCAAATAATGCTCGAAAATCGCTGTGGCTACGGCTTTTGCTTCGCCGCAGGCTAAGGCGTATTTCTGCCCCATGATTCCTTGCATTTCGGGAAGTTCGTAAACCATTTGGGTAACGAGGTCGGCTTTGCAAAGTAAGGCTGCTCTTTCTATGTAAGCTTTTTCTTCGGCTGTTATTTGCAGTTGGTTGGTGATGAGGCTGGCAATTTTGCACAGCCGATCGACCTTGGCGCGCACTGTCCCCAAATCTTCCTGGAAAGTGACTTTCTCCAACTTCGGCAAATAATCCTCTAGAGGCTTGGCCAAGTCTGCTTTGTAGAAAAACTCACCGTCGGCCAACCTCGCCCGCACGACTCGCTCGTTACCCGCAGCAATAATCGCCGATGCGGCCGGATCTCCGTTGGAAATTGTAATGAAGTAGGGCAGAAGTTCTGGAAAGTCGGGGCTTTTGAGGATTGGGAAATAGCGCTGGTTTGTAACAATAATTGTGGTGATTACTTCCGGCGGCAATATCAAAAATTCTTCGTCAAATTTCCCTACTACTGGGTTCGGCCATTCTACTAAGTCGGTGACTTCTTCTAACAAATCTTCGGTAATGTCGGCGTAACCGCCTTGTTTTGTGGCTGCGACTTCTACTTGTGCTTTAATTTGATTTTTGCGCTGGGTTCGATCGACCTCCACGCAAGCAGCCCGCAGACACTCGACATAATCTTCGGCTTGCGGAATCGTGACCCCCCCCGTCCCCCCCTTGGCAAGGGGGGGTGTAGGAAGCGATGTCCCCCCCTTGGCAAGGGGGGGTGTAGGGGGGGTATGCAAGACGCGGTGTCCTTGGGAAATTCGATCGCTCTTGACCGTATCCGAACCGCTGACCAAGGCGATCGGCAGTACAGTATCATCTAACAGTGCCACGATCGATCGAATCGGGCGCGGAAACTTCAAATCTCCGTCAGCCCACCGCATGAATCTTTTACCTTCTAACTTATTAATCCACTGCGGCACAAGTTCTGTCAAAATATCCGCACTCAGCCGCCCCGGAATCTTTTTGAGCACAAACACAAAATCGCCTTTGTCCGTAGCGCGAACCGACAAAGCACCGATTTCTACGCCTTGTTTTTTGGCAAAACCTTCGGCTGCTTTCGTCGGTTTCCCGTCTTTAAAAGCCGAACTTGCGGGCGGGCCTTTTACCTCTTCTTCTCTGTCTGATTGCTTGATTGGCAATCCTTTGATCAGAACTGCCAAACGCCTCGGAGTGGCGTATACATTAATTGATTCATTTGTCAATGATTGTTCTGCCAGAGTTGCAGGTACGAGCCGTTCCCACTGCCGGACGCTGCTGGCGACAAAAGATGCGGGCAGTTCTTCGGTACCGAGTTCTAATAAAAAGTTAGGCATATAGAAATTCTGAAGTTAGTGAGGTACGGATTGGTAATGGGTAATGGGTAAATCGGTCATCGGTAATTGGTAATTAGTAATTGGTAATGCGCGATCGGCTGGCTAGTACCTCAGTTGATTGAAAACCACTAATTAACAGAATTGGGTGTTTTTGTCAATAGGCAATTAATTTGCCCGTTCCACAATCTAAAAAACCCTGGAATTGATCTCGATAACGCATTGACAGAACTATTTTACCGAGGCGCAAGTCCTATTAAATCCAAAAAAGACTCAAAAAACCAGCATACCACTTAAAATCGGGGGTGAAAGATAATCTCAGCAGCACATGACCTTGGCGGAAAGACTGGCACAAGATTGGAAGTCGCGACTAGAAAAAGATTGCCCCGACGAGAGTTCTAGCACTCGCGAGAGTGTTGTCCGCTGGCTGTTGGGAGACAAGCCAGAAAGATTTGACTCTCTGAATCCGACTCAACTCACCGTCGCCTGTGGGGCGATCGACTTTTTATATCGAATTTTACAGCAGCGCTATCTGGGAGTCGCGCCAGAAAAAGCTTACCGCAACTTGATCGGGCGGCTGGGCGGTTTGGTAGTGCTCAGGCAAAAAATCCAAGCGTGGGTTTCCCTAAGCCGCGACAGACAGCGGAGTGCGGTGGAGGTATTGCAAGAAGTGATTCAGGAAATGCTTAATTCCGATCGCTACCTGCAGCAGCAAGTCGCCTGGATTGCCGAATGCACGACAGACAAACGCCTGCGAAATGCTTTGCTGCTAGCTAGTACAGAAGAATACTGTTTGCGGCCCATCCGCAACCAACCGCTGCTAGTTTACCGCTTCGTCAACTACCTGCGGCGTTCCCAGCGGGGCGGGTTGACGCAAGTCCCGGCGGGAGATTGGGTGCGGCTGGTGTCGGAACAAATTCTACCCGACGATACAGAGGAACCGCTCAGCCTGCTAGACACACAGGCGATGTCCGATTACCAAGAAAATCAAGTTTGGGAAGAGCGACAAGCGGGGCGGCAGATTGTCCAGCAAGAATTTGAGAATTATTTGAGGGATCAAGTCGATCCGCTGGCTTGTCAGTGGCTGCGGCTTTACCTGCAAGGCCGTTCCCAAGAGGCAATTGCTGAGGCTTTGAACGTTCCCATCAAACAAATTTACCGCTTGCGAGAAAAAGTCAGTTACCACGCGATTCGGGTTTTTGCGGTCAAACAAGCACCGGAATTAGTCGCTAACTGGCTGGAAACTTCGCTCAAAGAACACAATTTGGGTTTGACTCCCGCTCAGTGGCAGCAATATTTACAAAATCTCACGCCGGTGCAACTGCAGTTGGTCGAATCGCTGAAGGCAGGAAAAAGTGTAGAGACGATCGCATCTGAATTAAAGCTGAAAACTAATCAAGTTATCGGCGAGTGGAGTAAACTCTATTTAGCCGCTCAAACCCTCCGCAACGACTAGATGAGCCATTAGTTGCGGGCAATTGCTAATTCTTAATTAACAGTAGGATTTTGCAGAATGCGTGCTACTAATCAATGCCGGAATAGCTACAGAGTCCTGCGATTTTTCCCCTGGAAAATTCGCACATCGCCATTGGCGCGATCGCAATTTCGGTAAGATCGATCGGGATATCGCAGCACGGGCGTCATGATATCTCGATCGTTAGCCTCGCCGCGAACTCTGTGAGGTAAAATATGAGCAGCGCCATCGACTTGTCAGGATTTTTTAACAAATTCTCAATTTAGCCGTTGCCCGCAAGTCATCGATTGTGGTGCAGGTGCAATACTTGCGGATTAATGAGATCGTTCTGTCGTTGTCAGCCGCGCGATCGATCCAGTGTTTGCCCTCAGCACGCAAGTCATCATCTAACTGTCTATCTTTGGGTAGATATTGAAATGGCAACACAGAAGGGAAAAAATTTTGAGACTGAAGATTTTTTTTGATAAAAGCTTCCGGTTTTCAGACGAATGTCTCCGTCAGGGAAGTTGCAGCGTTTAATTATATAAATCAGGTTGTTGTGGCGCGATCGATCGCGCTTCCGACTACAGAGCAGCTAATGGTACATACATCTTCAACAGACTTGGCGGCTACAATGGACATGGACTCCGATCGAATATTTCAACTAATCGACACAGTTGTCCCCTTTGAAGCTTGCCTTTACTATCAAGTTTTGCCTATATCCCTAGAAGGCAATATATTGAAATTGGGCGTAGTCGATGGGCAAGATGACTCCGCCTTGGACTACGTGCAGCGGATTTTAGCTTACATGAATTGCTCAGTCACAACCGAGCAAATTCCCTCGGAAACTCAACGCTCGATGCTCTCAGCTTACTTGCTCCACGGCAACCAAGTCAAAGAACCGGGCCCGACACCAACCCCAGCAGCCCCAACACCCAAAAATCCCGCACCAGCAACTTTAGGCTCCGAATCAGAAACCCTGCTGTCTGTCCAAAAACCCCCCATTTCCCCTCGCGAGAAGTTTCAAACAGCCTCCGCAGCAACCAAACCAGCAAGCGCCGAAGTGTACCCGACACCTGCAGATGTACCGGTTTTGGATGTCGAAGCCTTGTATTTGTCAAGCCCTGTCGAAGTTTTGGCAACTTTACCCGCGCCCCAACTGCTGGAAGAATTGCTCGGTAGAGTGCTGCTAGACGGTATCGGCCGCCTGTTTTTTGAGCGCCCCCAGTCCCAGGGCCGCATTCTTTGGAGTCAAGACGGCGTTTTGAAATCGATCGTCGAAGGTATCGATCCGGTGCTGTTTGAAGAAGTCATCGACGAGTTGAAGCGGCTGACGGATATGCCTGTTTCCCCCATAGAACATCCCAAACAAGTCGAAGTTGAACGCATATATAAAAACACTCATTTGCTGTTGCGCTTGCGGGTAATGGCAGTGGGCGGCAAGGAAGAAGCCACGCTGCAAGTGCTGCGGGGAGCGGCTTTGAGGTTTTACCAGCAGCAGCAATTGTCTAGTTTGAGTCGGGACGCGCTGCAACTGGCCAAAGAATTGCAGCGGAAAGTGAATCAAATTCGCGATCGCACTCGGCTTTCTCCTTTACCTTTAGACGGGCTACCCGCTTTGGAACAGGTGGTTAAAAATGTTGACGACCAACTTGAAGCTTTGATGCACGAACACAATCCCGATCAGCCCTAATTAGAAATACTTGTAAGTTTTGAACTTTCTTTCACTCGAATCTAGCCCCGTCAAATAAGCATTAGGAACCTAGATAAGTGGAGTTGTGCGATCGCGCCTAAGATTGCCCGTGTTCAAAAACATCCTTGTACTGCAACAAATCCAAAGTTACAAAAACCGACAAAAATTGAAAACATTGCTGTGCAATTTCCCAGCGTTCTTCTCGCTGCAACATAGCAGTCAACTTTTGTTTAGCGCTTAACAAATAGCGGACATCGTTCGCAGCGTAGTGGAGTTGCTCGTCTGAAAGATTCTCGGAATTTCCCCAATCCGAACTTTGAGAGGTTTTGTTGAGTTCTACTTTTTCTAATTCTTTAATTAAGTCTTTAAGTCCGTGTCTGTTGGTGTAAGTTCTCGCTAGTTTGCTCGCTATTTTTGTGCAGAAAATAGGTGCAATCTCAATACTTAAATTGTAGCGCATTGTTGCCATATCGAAGCGGGCAAAGTGAAATACTTTTTCAATATTCGGGACTTCCATTAACTTTTTTAAATTCGGTGCCACCGTCTGACCTTTAGCAATCCGCACCGCAGCCACTTTACCTTGCGGATCGCACAACTGCACCAAGCACAAGCGATCGCGCCACGGTAGCAAACCCATTGTTTCGGTATCAACGGCGATCGCCTCCGCCGTCAAATAATAAGATAACAGAGCATCGGAAATATCACCATCGCACACTTGAAAATCTGGAAATTCCATTATTAGTAATTGTTGACTGTTGACTGCTGACTGTTGACTGTTGACTGTTGACTGCTTTTTTCCCTCTTCCCTCTTCCTTCTTCCCTCTTCCCTCTTCCCTCTTCCTTCTTCCCTCTTCCCTCTTCCCTCTTCCCTCTTCCCTCTTCCGACGGACTTACATCCGTTACATCCCGTACATTGCTCGTTGCCGAACTTCCCTCTTCCTTCTTCCCTCTTCCCTCTTCCTTCTTCCTTCTTCCCTCTTCCTTCTTCCCTCACCTTATCTACTGCGGACAAAAATCTGAGTAAAATAATACTCGCCTTTGGCATTTTTGGCAATCCCAATACCAGTTAAATTAAACTGACCCTCCATATTTTTGCGGTGGCCCTCACTTTTGATCCAACCTTCAACAGCATTGCGTACCGGATCGTTGTAGCCCATGTTGTAAGCAACATTTTCAGCCACACTTTGATAGGGAATAGAAATTGCTTTCACCCGCCCCTCAAATCCGTCATGGCTAAACTTAACTTTCGCACTCGCCATATTTTGGCTGTGAATTCTTGCTTGCTGAGTAATTCGCGCATCGACACTCAGCGGCGGCAACTTTTTCGATGCTCGGTATAGATTTATCTGTTGGTTAACAGCTTTTTCTAAGTCAGCCAACGAACTCGTCGAAGCAACGTTAGTATTCATAGAATCTTGTGGGAGCGATCGCGCCGAAAGTGAATTAGCACAATTAGGCAAGATTGTCAACAATCCTAAAGAAATCAAAACCAAAGCTTTGGACATGAATTTGAATGACAAATAAAGTTAATTGTTACCGATTCCTACAGAGCGATCGCCCAAAATTCCGCTAAACCATATTCATAACTTTAGCAACAGTGTTCACATCTTTGTCGCCCCGCCCCGAACAGTTAAGCACAATGCGCGGACTCCCCGTTAACGGAGGGCACAGAGTCTCCAAATAGGCGATCGCGTGAGCAGTTTCCAAAGCCGGAATAATCCCCTCCAACTGCGAAAGACGCTGAAAAGCCGCCAGCGCATCTGCATCAGTCACGCTGTAATATTCAGCCCGGCCAGCATCCTTCAAATAACTGTGTTCCGGCCCCACGCCCGGATAATCCAAACCAGCACTAATCGAGTGTGGCTCAATCACTTGACCTTCATTATCTTGCAGCAAATAACTCATTGCGCCGTGCAAAACACCCACAGTTCCCTTAGTCAAAGTAGCAGCGTGTTTGTCCGTATCGACACCCTCGCCCGCCGCTTCAACACCGATCAATCTAACAGTTTCTTCCCCGACAAACTCGTGGAAAAGACCCATTGCATTAGAACCGCCACCGACACAAGCTAATAAAATATCCGGCAAACCAGCCCACTTTTCCTGACACTGAGCGCGCGTTTCTTGACCGATTACCGCATGGAAATCGCGCACCATCATCGGGTAAGGATGCGGCCCCGCTACGGAACCCAAAATGTAATGAGTTGTCTCCACATTTGTCACCCAGTCGCGAATCGCTTCGGAAGTCGCATCTTTCAGCGTTCCCGTACCCGCCGCCACCGGTCGCACTTCGGCCCCCATCAGCCGCATTCTAAACACATTTAAAGCCTGTCTTTCCATGTCCTGAACGCCCATGTAGACAACGCATTCCAAACCGAAACGAGCGCAAACTGTAGCAGTAGCAACACCGTGTTGACCTGCACCAGTTTCAGCAATTACCCGCTGTTTCCCCATGCGTTTTGCTAACAATGCTTGAGCTAAAGCGTTATTAATTTTGTGAGCACCAGTGTGGTTTAAATCTTCCCGTTTGAGATAAATTTGCGGGCCAGTACCGTCTGCTTTAGCATAATGCTCTGTGAGGCGTTCGGCAAAATACAAAGGGCTGGGGCGGCCGACATAATCTTTGAGCAATCCTTGAAGTTGCTCTTGAAATTCCGGTTCGCTGCGGTATTTTTGAAAAGCCGCTTCTAACTCAAACAAAGCAGGCATTAGGGTTTCTGGGACGTATTTGCCGCCGAATTGGCCAAATCTGCCCAGGGAGTCGGGGCGTTGGGCCGCGGTTTCGGAAGTGAGACGCAGGGGGGTGACAGTCATTGGATTTTAGATTTTAAATTTGAGATTGTTCGATTCGCGGGTAAGCTAGAAGTCGGCGCACTCGATCGCGCGCCAGTCGATCGTACCAAATCCCTTGGAGACTTGAGCCGATCGAACAAATTTCATTATAATTCCTTCAACCCTGAACAGACTAATACAATAAATAGAAGATAGAGCGCATTCCGAGCGATCGCAACTTTACCGAACCCGTTAAAACTAGAAATACCAGTAAAAGAAGTTCAGGCATATTAACACATGGCAGCATCCAAACGCAAAGATTCAGACAACAAAACAACCGACGGCAAACGAATAGTTTACTCCGAATTTGGCAACACCGACAACTCAGCCGCCCTCCAACGCGGAACCCCAGAAGTTGCCCCAAATCAACAAAACCTCAAAGTAGAAGCATCCCGAAAAGGACGAGGTGGCAAAACAGTTACAGTCATCAGCGGATTTCAGGGAAAACCCGAAACATTAGCAGACTTAGCCAAGCAGCTAAAAGCCCAATGCGGCACCGGCGGCACAGTCAAAGACAACGAAATCGAAATTCAAGGCGAACACAAGCAAAAGTTAGCCGAAATTCTCAAAAAAATGGGCTACAAAGCTAAAATCAGCGGTGGCTAATTTAACTTCAAAACAAAGTTCGCAGTAAGGACTTGAGTTTTTTCCAGATTCGCAGTAAGGACTTGAGTTTTTTCAATTTAAGAAGTAACCAAGAACAAACTGAAGTCCGTACTACGAACAAACAACTTCTTCCCTCTTCCTTCTTCCCTCTTCCTTCTTCCGACAGACTTACATCCGTTACATCCGTTACATCCCGTACATTGCTCGTTGCCGAACTTCCTTCTTCCTTCATTTTATGTACACTCGACCCTTAGCCCGTTTAATCGAACAATTGCAGCGCTTACCAGGAGTCGGGCCAAAAACAGCACAGCGACTCGCTTTGCATATTTTAAAACGACCCGAAGAAGACGTGCAAGCCCTAGCTCAATCTTTAATTGATGCCAAAAAACAAGTCGGTTTCTGTAAAGTATGTTTTCACTTATCCGCTGAACCTGTTTGCGAAATTTGTCGCAACACAAACCGCGACAGTTCTACCATTTGTGTAGTGTCCGAATCCCGCGACGTAATCGCCCTAGAAAAAACCAGAGAATACATCGGTAAATATCACGTTGTTGGCGGTGTTATCTCACCGATGGATGGAATTGGTCCGGAACAATTGAACATTCAACCATTAGTCCGGCGCGTCAGCCAGCAAAAGATTAGTGAAGTAATTATTGCAATTAGTCCCAGCGTGGAAGGCGAAACTACTACTCTTTATATCGGTCACTTATTAAAACCTTTTACCAGAGTGACGCGCATCGCTTTTGGTTTGCCAATGGGGGGAGATTTGGAATATGCAGATGAGGTAACTTTGGCTCGTGCTTTGGAAGGAAGGAGGGAATTGGATTAGTTTAAAATGGGCAATTGCTGAGTTGAAATGTTAGAGAAACGAACCGCGAAGACGCAAAGGACACAAAGGAAGATGGGAGAGAAGGAAGTGCGATTGCTTTATTCAGGTTCGCAATCGCAAATTTGCAAAAAAGGTTAAACTAAACAAAGTTACTGAGAGTGAAAAAATATGACTCAATTCGATCGCCCTTTGATCTACCCCACAACCCACAAAACCGACGTATCAGACGACTATCACGGCGTCAAAGTATCAGATCCCTACAGATGGCTGGAAAATCCCGAATCAGAGGAAACCCAAGCCTGGGTAGAAGCCCAAAACGCAGTCACCTTCGGCTACCTCAGCCAAATCCCGGCGCGGGAAAAAATCAAACAGCGACTGACTCAACTTTGGGATTACGAGAAATACGGCATACCTTTCCAAGAAGGCGATCGCTATTTCTACTACAAAAATGACGGTCTACAAAATCAATCCGTACTTTATACTTTACCATCCCTAGACGGCGAACCTAAAGTATTAATTGACCCCAACACTCTCTCGGAAGACGGAACTATTGCTCTCGGCGGCATAGCTATCAGCGAAGACGGCAAACTAATGGCCTACGGTTTGTCAACTTCCGGCTCCGATTGGCAAGAATGGAAAGTTCGCGATGTGGAAACAGGCGAAGATTTATCAGACCATTTAAAGTGGATTAAATTCTCAGGAGCATCCTGGAGTCATGATGGTAAAGGCTTTTTTTACAGCCGCTACGACGAACCAAACGAAAAAACTAAACACGAAGACGTTAACTATTACCAAAAACTGTTTTATCACAAGCTCGGTACTTCCCAATCTGAAGACATATTGATCTACGAACGACCCGATCAAAAAGAGTGGGGATTTGGCGCAGGTGTCACAGAAGACGGCCGCTACTTAATTATCTCGGTTTGGCTGGGAACTGAAACCAAGAACTTGATTTTTTACAAAGATTTAACAGCACCGGAATCAAGCGTTGTTGAACTAATTAGCGAATTTGAGGCAGAGTACAGTTTCATCGATAATGACGGCTCTCTTTTCTGGTTTCAAACAGATTTAAATGCACCGCTAGGCCGCGTAATTGCGATCGACATTAGCAACCCACCACCATCATCCCTCGCGGGCGATCGCACCCCCCCGTCGCCCCCCCTTGGTAAGGGGGGGATTCAGGGGGGGTTCGCAGAAATCATTCCCGAAGCAGCCGAAACCCTCGGAGGCATTGGCATCCTCAACAATCAATTTATCGCTTCCTACCTAAAAGACGCCTACACCCAGATTAAAATTTTCACCTTAGACGGCTGTTTCGTGCGAGAAATCGCCTTACCAGGAATCGGTTCGGCGGGAGGATTCGGCGGCAAGCGGCACGACACGGAAACCTTTTATGCTTACACCAGTTTTACAGCGCCTAACACGATTTACCGCTACAACATGGTGACAGATGAAAGCACTATTTATCGGAAACCAAATGTCGATTTTGACCCCGAAGGTTACGAAACAAAACAAGTATTTTATCCCAGCAAAGACGGTACTCGCGTACCCATGTTTATCACCCACAAGAAAGGTTTGCAGTTAGATGGCAATAACCCGACATACCTGTACGGTTACGGCGGTTTTAGCGTCTCGCTGACTCCGAGTTTCTCGGTTAGCAGGGTTGTGTGGTTGGAGATGGGCGGAGTTTACGTCACCGCCTGTTTGCGGGGAGGCGGCGAGTACGGCGAATCCTGGCACCAAGCAGGTACAAAGTTGAAGAAGCAAAACGTGTTTGATGACTTTATCAGCGCTGCTGAATGGTTGATTGAAAACAAGTACACCAAACCGGCTAAATTGGCGATCGCAGGTGGCAGCAACGGCGGATTATTAGTGGGGGCTTGCATGACTCAGCGGCCGGAATTATTCGCTGCAGCATTGCCCGCAGTTGGCGTTATGGATATGTTGCGCTTCCACAAGTTTACCATTGGTTGGGCTTGGATTTCTGAGTATGGTTCCCCGGAAAATCCCGAAGAATTTCCCACAATCCGCAGCTATTCTCCCCTACACAATCTCAAATCGGGCACAGCTTATCCGGCGACAATGATTACAACTGCCGATCGCGACGACAGAGTAGTTCCCGCCCACAGTTTCAAGTTTGCTTCGGCTTTGCAAGAAACCCAAGGGGGAGAAAAGCCGGTGTTAATTAGGATCGAAACCAAAGCAGGTCACGGGGGCGGCAAACCTACTGCTAAAGTCATTGAAGAATTAGCAGATGAATGGGCTTTTTTGGTGCGCGAACTCGATATTAAGGTTTAACAAGCGCGGGATTGGGGGTGAATGTATCAGCGCTGTATCTGCCTTAAATCTGCGGTTGACGCATTTATCAAAGATTTATGCAATTACTCTACTCGTCTAATTTTTCCCTCCAATCCTGCGATGTTTCACCGGTGTTCGCAGCATAAACCAGATCCCTTAACATAGAATCATTAAAATTGTCAACCCCCCAATTAATGACTTTTATTAAAATTAATTTTTGTATGCTTTAGCGGTCATTTTGACATTTTTTTGAGATCGCTTTTTTCAGTTAGTTTAGCGGCAATGTCAAGCTGGCCACAGCAGTCAATCGAATCTACAATTAAAAACTTTCCAATTCTCACAAACAGATTTTTCAGTGGATTTACGGCAAAGCCTCAGTCACAAGTAATACTTTTATCGGCACTGAGTACGCTTGTGTCACTTACATTACTGCCTTTTTTTAGCCATGCGTAAGTAATACAAAATCCGGCTTAAGAACCCCTCTTTATAAAACTTAACGTTTGAAACCGCTCTTGCATAGACTGGCGTTATAGTCCAGAGAGGCTAAAAAATAAAAGGGGTATTCAAGCCGGATTTTTTATTGCGGGCGATCGCAATTTCAATTTTCTGGCAAAGTCTACGCTCAAAAAAAACAAGACTTAACCGTAGCCGTAAAATCCTGAAAACCTTTCCAGATAAGAGCTTTGAGTTGAGCTGTCATTAGGCAACAGCAGATGCGCCCCAGCATTCCCCCTCCAATTTTGTCTAAAAATTTCAATTCAACAAAAAAACACGTAAGTATTAATTTTGAAGTTTAAGAAAACTTATTAAAAATTTATATTTTGTTGTTGATCGATTTTTTTTAAAGGGGTAGGTTAGAACGGATAAGTAAATCAACAAATAATGAAAATGATCCCTAAAACGTCGCATTTGTCTGCGGTAAAAATACTGAAATCTAAAAATATGGTCGCTAAAAACAACTTTTTTTTTGCAGGAGCCAGCTCTCAAACAGAGTCTGAAGCCAAAAAATCTCTAGTGGTGGTTGACTCCAGAGTAGAAAATTACGAGCAATTGATCGGTGGGGTCAAAGCAGGAACGGAAGTATTTATACTCAGTCAAACCCGAGATGCGATCGACCAAATTACCGAAATTTTGGGTCAGCGCCACAATATCAACAGCCTGCACGTAGTATCTCACGGTCGAGAAGCAGCAATCGCGATCGGCCCTGCAGAATTGAATCTTGACAACCTAGAAACCTACAGCAGCCAATTGCAGCAGTGGGGAAAATCCCTCAGCAAATCCGCCAGTATTCTACTTTACGGCTGCAACATAGCCGCAGGCGAAGCCGGCATTAAATTCATACAAAAAATTAGGGAATTCACCGGAGCAAATATTGCAGCATCCCAAAACTTAACAGGGAGTGCAGCATTAGGTGGCGACTGGAAATTAGAAATTACCACAGGACAAATCAACGCCGAACTAGCCTTTGAAAAAGAAGTCCTAGAAAACTACACATCAGTCCTCGCTACCTTAGTTAGCGAAACCTTTCAAGGTTCAACAGCACTAGGGCCTTGGATTTATAATGGCGGCGGTTCACCTCCTCCTGGCTTAACCGCAGGCACCGGCCCCGGCATTATTCCCGGTGTAGTGGCAGGGCCAGTCGATCCACCAGGCAGCGGTGCTTTGAGATTAACATCAAATGCGAATAACCAAGCAAATTATGTCATCTACAACAACCCCATCTCTTCAACTGACGGGCTGAGAGTTACCTTTGATTTATTTGCTTATAACGGCAATAATGGTGCTGATGGCATTAGTTTTTTCCTAATTAACGGAACAGCTACGCCAGCATCGGCGGGAGGCTTCGGCGGCTCTCTCGGCTATGCTCCCAACACCTCCCCCCCAGCAGCATTCGGGATTGTAGGAGGTTATTTAGGTGTCGGATTAGATGAATTTGGCAATTTTTCCAATTCTGGTCAAGGGCGTATCGGCCCCATGCCCAACCCGGGGCAGCGACCTGATTCAATTACAATTAGAGGCAGCGAAGCCAACAACTATAAATTTTTAACTACCGCTCCCGTTCCGGGCGGCATAGATAATGTTACGGCAACCACTCGCACTACTGCTAATGTAAAAAAAACCGTCCAAATTACATTACTACCAGGTTCAAGCCGTCTTTCAGTTGCTATAGATACTGACGGCAACGATGTATTTGATACGGGCGTAACTTTGATAGACATACCCGATCTAATCGCGGTAAACGAAACAATACCACCTACTTTCAAATTTGGTTTTGCTGGTTCGACAGGCTCGTCTACAAACATTCACGAGGTTGCTAATCTCCTTGTCGAAACGATCAATCCTCCTGCAAGCCAAGCCGACATTTCCGTTGCTAAAACAGGCCCCGCCTTCGTCGCTCCTGGCGGAAACATTACCTACACAATTACCACCAGCAATGCTGCTGGTGGATCCGCTGCCGCAGACGTTTTGATTCAAGATCAACTGCCCGCAGACTTAACTTTTGTCAGTGCTCTCGACCCTAATGGCAATGGTGTATACAACCCTCTCACGCGGACTGTAATCTGGCCGACGGTTCCGACTTTGGCTAGCGGTGCTAGTGAAGTCCGCACCATCACCGTAAATGCCACCGGGGCGCTTGGGACTACCATAACTAACACTGCTTTTAGCAACTCCAGCACCTACGACCCCACCCCAGCTAACAACAACGGTACTGCTGTAACATCTCAAGTCCTCACTACAGTTGCTCAAGCCGATGTCAGTACCACAAAAATCGGTCCAGTGGCGGAGACTGTTGGCAATATAGTTACTTACACAATTTCCACAGTCAACAACGGGCCGAGCATAGCGACTAACGTCACTGTCACCGACACCATCATTCCCAATTTAACGGGAGTGGTGGCACCGGGTGGCATCTACGATAGCGTTACGGGTATTGTCACCTTCCCTCCTGTGAACTTAGCCATCGGTGCGGCCAATGCTCTAGCCAACACAGTCAGCTTCATCGCACCCGCAGGGCCAAGCGTCAGCAACAAGGCTAGCAGCAGCTCAGCTACTCCAGACCCCACTCCGACTAACAACGACGGTAGTGCTCCGGGTGCTAATGTCACCACGACTCTGACAGCAGCCAACCAACCACCAGTAGCCAACCCTACCACTGGGTCAGTGCTGCCGGGAAACACCCTTCCTGTGCCCGGATTGGGAGGAAATGACCCCGACGGGTCGATCGCCTCCTACACCATCAACACCATACCGCCAGCGGCCCAAGGAATCCTGTTTTTAGGAGATCCAGCCAACGGCGGAGTCCCCGTGACACCGGGTCAAGTATTGACATCTGCAGAAATAGGACAACTATTTTTCCAATCCACAGGGACTTTTACCGGAGCCAATTTCACCTACAGCGCTACAGATAACCAAGGTCTCGCCAGCACAGCGCCTGCGACGGCAACTCTGACAGCAGCCAACCAACCACCAGTAGCCAACCCTACCACTGGGTCAGTGCTTCCTGGAAACACCCTTCCTGTGCCCGGATTGGGAGGAAATGACCCCGACGGGTCGATCGCCTCCTACACCATCAACACC
>NZ_JAUBTX010000034.1:0-32451 GCF_036705185.1 Microcoleus sp. B4-D4
CATCGGAATGATTTAACCTTATTAGTACGCAGAGTACACAGAGGGAGAGAATATATATCTGAATCATTCCGATGCTACCGGATTTGATATCAGTCGGAGATCGACAGTTCTTTTAAGTATTATTACTGATTGACAAATGCAGCCAGTGTCTTAACTTATCAGGAATGACCGGAAAAGGGCGATCGCACGGCTAAACCAGAGGCCGCTCCAAAGCGTGGGTGCGATCTGTCAATTCATTCTTACTCGGTATCGCACCTGACAAATAACCTCTCGTTTTACCCAGAGCACTCGGAGGGCTACGGGTGAAGTTTTGCCGTGGCCGGTAACGTATGTTGCACCGAGAAAACTTGCTAGTCCGTTCCAAGCGAATTGTGAGCTGCACCTGAAATGGCATAGAAGTAAAAAATCTGTACGTTTAACTACTTTTTTACAAATTGTTATGGTATCTTAACTTTAGTAGAGGCTGGATCAAACAATTTAAGAAGCCCGGTTATCAAATAACGTTTATGGTTGACCCTAAAAAAATTCTGCTGCAATGGGAAAGATATTGGTTTAAAATCCTTGGTAGATGGCAATCGTGCCCATTGACTTGCCGAATAGACAGACCTCATCACCGACATATTGTTTGGAGTTGGATTGGCAGTTTTTTGGCAATTACTGCAACGTCCTATCTTGCTGTAAAAACTAATTCTCCTTTACTAATGGCTCCGTTTGGCGCTACAAGCGTTCTAATTTTTGGTGTGCCTGACAGCCCCTTGGCTCAACCCCGGAATGTCATTGGAGGCAATTTCTTAGCTGCTCTAATAAGTTTAATAATTCTGCATTTTCTCGGTTCTTCTCCCTTTGCGATGGGGATAGCGGTTTCTAGTGCGATCGGCATTATGCAGATGACCTGCACTCTACATCCGCCTTCGGGAGCAGTTGCATTAGTCGTCATGATGACCAAACCAGACTGGCAATTTTTGCTAACACCTGCTTTTGAAGGATCGATGATCTTGGTCTTGTGCGCCGTGATATTTAATAATTTAGCGGAAGAAAGGACGTATCCCAATCACTGGCTATAGCAGGGTCTCTGATTAGTTCAAGTTATAAGTACGATCGCAATTTCATATATAATTTCTGGGCGGGTGACAAAGATATTTAGGAAATAGACTGTTAGGAGGGTTGCAGCACGCAACCCTTTTCTATCGAAGTCGCATTTATTTGGAGTTAATGTTATTAACTGTTGCGCCTATTCAAAATATTTTCGTCGTGATATCTGGGTGTGAAAATTATCCCGCGCTCAAAAAAAATATTCAGCACCACAATGGAAAGTGTGTGAGTCCCGATAGATTGCGGGATTGCGAATATACTATTGATTTTGGGGACATAATTTTTGCCCTAGGGATGAAGAGGTGATTATTAAGTAAGGGTTTTGATAGTCCATCGATGGCGAGAAAAAATGGACGAGACTAGACTCAAGAGATATCGAAAAAATTTACAGGAAAGATTAACCGAAATTTTAAATTTAGCGCTAGAAAATAAGGGTGATATCTGGTTACGAAAAGCCTAGGGTTGGCTGATTGACAATGTAGTTATATTTCTGGAAGATGCGACAATTCCACCCACGAACAATCAGAGTGAACTGGCGATTCTGATCAGTGTAATATTTGGCCGCGTGACTAAGGGCTTCGGTTCAGAATAAATCCGGGATGGGGAAAGCAGCGGTGCGTTCAGTTGTCAATACTGGCAAAGGTTTGGGTTGAACTGCCGATCGATCTATTCAACCAGCGCTCCGTACTAATGGCTCCCTTTTTTTCCTGGTTGAGCAATTACCAAAAAATGTATAATAGCGCTATCAAAATTATTCTTGATTCTTCTTTTCTGCTTCCATCAAAAGCCATCGGTTAAATCGGTTAAAACAATTGGTTGCCGAATTTCCTTCCACATCAAACTACTATGATTCAAGGCACTACTAAACTGCTCGGAGTAATCGGTCATCCCGTCACACATTCTCTGTCGCCGGCGATGCACAATGCTGCTATTGCTCACTTGGGAGTCGATTTTGTTTATCTCCCATTTCCGGTAAAACCAGAGGATTTAAAGGCTGCGCTTGCAGGCTTTGGGGCGATCGACCTTCGGGGATTTAGCATCACGATTCCGCACAAACAAGCCATCTTACCGCTGCTGTCGGAAGTTTCGCCGATCGCCCGGGCGATCGGCGCAGTCAATACCGTCTACCGAACTGACAAAGGCTGGTGCGGCACAAATACTGACGTAGAAGGCTTTCTCGCGCCGTTGCAAACTCCCCCAAACTCTCCTTACGAAGGGGGGGCTAAAGACGTGATTTCTCCCTTAGAAAACGACGATATGGCTGTTGAATCCAGTCCCCCCCCTTACCAAGGGGGGGCTAGGGGGGGTTCCGATTGGAGTCAGAAAGTAGCGGTAATTTTGGGGAATGGCGGGGCGGCGAGGGCTGTTGTGGCTGGATGCGCTCAATTGGGATGTGCCGAGATTCACGTTGTCGGCCGCAGCGCCCAAAATTTAGCGGAATTTCAGCAGAGTTGGGTAAATTCTCCGATGCCGGTGCAAAATTTGCAGGTGCATACTTGGGATAATTTGTCAATGTTAATTTCGCAGGCGGATTTGCTGGTGAATACGACTCCTGTGGGGATGCACCCGCACGGGGAAAAGTCGCCGGTTTCTGCTGCTGCGCTCGATCGACTGGCCGCAGGTGCGATCGCCTACGATCTAATTTACACCCCGAATCCGACTCAGTTTCTCAAAGATGCACAGCAAAGAGGGGCGCTAGCTATTGACGGACTCGAAATGCTCGTTCAACAAGGAGCCGCCGCCTTGAAAATTTGGCTGGACACAGAATCAGTTCCAGTCGATGTGATGCGCCAAGCCCTGCGGCAGCATTTAGGCTTAGACTGATGCTATTTGTGTGGCGGTAGGGAAACCGCGCAGTGCTGTTTCCCTGAAGATGTTGAAAATTAGATCGTGAATTCGCGCTAAGCTGGGAATTAAAATATACTTGCGCTGCAATTTATGAAATTTCGAGCTATCAGTCTTTTTTTTGCTACTTGCGCGATCGCAATTTTTAGTTTGATATACACTCCGCCCGCTTGGGCTCTGACACAGATCAAACTTTCAGATCTTTCTTATCGCGAATGTCCGGCCGAAATGGCAGAAGGAACAGTCACTAGCGGCAGTTCTATGGAAGCTAACTGCTTTTTGATTACTGGAAAAGCGGAAAATAGTAGCGGTAAACCTGTTGTCAATGCCGATATTTTCGGCCGCATTTATGATGCAGATGAAAATCCGGTGATGCAAAACCGAACTCGCTTGGGTTCCATCGCAGAAGTTCCTCCCGGAGTTAGCGATTTTCAGATCAGAATTTCGGTGTCCAGCAATCAGCGAACACCTTTGAAGCTCAAGCAATTTAAGGCTACAGGTTTTACTGGTGTGGTTCGCCGCTAACAAAACTATTTGAGCTTTTGGGTTGGCTGCCCTGAAATTGCGATGCAGTTTTCGATTTTTGCTTGTAGATTTTAGATTGTTGAGTGGCTGGCAATTTCTCATTTCTAATTTACGAAGAACTCCCCAGCTTTTCAACCGGGGAGTTCATTTAAGAAGGTCAAATCTAAAATTTAGTTGCCTGCAGCTACGTTTGCCAAACAATTTACGCTTGCTGCTTAAGAAATTAAGCTTTTCTAACTACAAGGCTGTTTGCAAGCTGGTTAAAAGACCGATCAAGAATTCCGAGCCGAACTGAAGTAAAAAGAATGCAATCAGCGGCGAAAAGTCAATCCCTCCTAGGGGTGGAATAATCGATCGGAACAGATTTAGGTAAGGATCTGTAAGCTGACTCAAAATCGAAAACGGGGGATCGTACCAATTGATGTTGGGGAACCAGCTTAGGAGCACCCTAGCAATCATTAGGAATGTATAGATTTGCAGAAATGTGGACAGCGTGGTTGCCAAAAGACCTATGGAATAACTCATATATTCTGCTTGAAGTTTGAGTAAAGTTTACAGACGCTTCAACTTTAAGCTTAGCATAGCTGGGGGAGCGGGCGAGGGTGGGAGCATCCCGATTTGGTAAAAATGTTGTTTGGGAATGCGATTTTCCGGCTCGCTTGTGTTTGTCTCTGGCTTCGTGCTGTGCAAGCGAAAACACTCCGGCGTGAAAGTCGATCGCCCGGATGCAACTGGCATACTAATCTAAAATTTTAAATTGATTCAGGAGTCTCGGGCGATCGAACCCTCGCTGCTGTGCGCTGGCCCATTCCCGTTGACATCGCCTAGTTGCAGCCGCACGTCATCGATGGTCTGATTTAGCTGGGCAATTTTATCTTCCAAACTCAGCCTTGCTACTTCCATCCCTTCGGCTTCGAGTTGGCTGGCTTTTTTCTGGCGGATCTTTCTTACCTCTGCTTCTGAAGGTTCACTCAGCAAAGCTTCCGCAGCGCGCCGCGACAGCAAAGCGCCGAAAACTGCGCCCACCAAGCCACCAACTGCGGCTCCGGCAATGAATCCCCCTGTAAAACCTTCTCGATTGCTCATGGCTCAACTCAACTGCGCGATATTTCGGTGATTTATTTATTTTGACACTATCGGCTGGAGAAACTGGTTCCCGATCGTTCAATTTTAGATTTTAGATTGAGATAGCGATCGGGCAAAGGAGCTGGAGGGACAAAACCCAAAGGAACATCAACTCGGTTAATTACCGGGTAAGGCGAGAATTCCCACTTCTGAGTTGAAGCGGATCATCTCCAAAGATCGATCGCCATAAAGGTCTTCAATGTGCTCTAAGCAGCACTCGATCGCGAAATCGTTCAACTCGGCCGGCTCAATCCCGTACATCTCCTCAAACACCTCAGAGTCTACCCGACAAAAGCGCGGTCGATCGGCGTATATTCCGCATTCTCGCGTAGTTCTGTCAAAATTGATACACCAACCGTCATCTCCGACCAAGCCCAAATATAGCTCTAATTCCTCAGCAGACAAATACTCGTCTAAGTCAGGGCGCTCTGTTGGTTCTAGGTAACAACAAGCACCGCATTGTTTTACGCAACGCCAATTCGCCATAGTTCGATTTTAGATTTTAGATTTTAGATTTTAGATTTTAGATTCTTCGGCTTGCTTCGGCTAGGCCAGCGGACAAGTCGCGAGTGTACAAGTTTTAGAGTTTAGATACTGCGACGGAGGCCTACAAGTTTGAGATTTTAGATTGGGCCCGCTAGCGGGAAAATCGGAAACCCCAGAATATTTCAGCTTTTGGTAGTATATCAAGTGCCAGCGCTAGAGGCGGGAAAGTCCCGGCTTCGGATGCGTACAAAATCCTGGTTTACTCGATCGCTCGTTCATTAGTTCCTCTCGGATTCTCTCCCCCTATCGAGCAATAGAGGAGTTTTTGACCGGAATGCGCGATCGCTGGGAGGTCGATCGTTCTTTACATTTTGTTGAATTTTGTAAACTTCCTTAAAAAATAGGGACAATAGCCCGGTAAAATCAGAAGCGGATTTTCTAATTGAACAATCTAGACTTAATAACTACAGTCAGGAGGACACATGGACTTTATAACCGATCTTTTCAGCGGCCTCGACGGTGTAAACTACCAACTCATTGTTCAAGTAGCTTTACTCGCAGCAGTCGTGCTTTCGGGCCCGATCGTGATTTTTCTATTGGCCGCTAAAGGCGGCGACCTGTAATTATAGCACGCTAGGTGGCGATCGAGAGTTGGGAGTTTTGGTTTTAAATGTGATGCACTCATTCCCAAAGCTCGATCGGCAATCGATTTGAGATTTTCCATTTTTCGATTTGAGATTGGGGCATTGAAGGATTGATATCATGTCCGCTCAATTAACCACACGCGCGTCAGGTTCGTAGTGCGGACGACCGTCCGCTCTTCCAACAGGTTCGTAGTGCGGACGACCGTCGGCTCTTAAACAAAGGAGTTTCGGGCGCACTACAAACCGTTTTTGTTAGAGTAATCAATCCGACATGAGATGAGGGATCGGTGAGTATCTCCTATGAGAGATCGAACTGCGATCGCATCTAAAATTTAAGCTCGATCGCAACAGTTCGAGCCAAAGTAATTTAGATAGGCGGGAAAGAGCCTTTCTTTACCCGCGACTTCTAGAAAAAGAGAAGTGTGGCAGATGTTTGAGTTATTAAATGACAACCGCTAAATCAAATACCGAGGGCGTGTTTAGCAGTTTGAATCAAATTCTCAAAAAAAGGTAAAGATACATCGACTTCTCTAGCATCGAGGCGGGAGTTGCCCAACAAACCGATGTTTTGTCCGGGTGCAACAGCCAAAACTTGCCCTTGAGAGTTGCGAATTCTCAACTCCTCTTGAGAACCGGCGGGAGACAGACTGCAAGAATAAGTGCGATCGCAATAATCAAACTCAACTTTTCCAAACATCGGCGGCCTCGAACTAGCAGCACTAGCAGGCAAGCGGACACCCAACAATTCTAACTCAACCGATGTCTTGCCCTTAAAACTATTTTCCCGCAATCGGTAAGCAATATCAACCCGCCGAGGCAAAGGAAAATATTCCCCCCAACGCCAAGCAATCGCCTTCACACTAGGCGAGCCTTTTTCATCTTGAGTTGCAGTTAGTTTAACGTGGCCTCCTTTACCCACAATTTTCTGTTCAGTGATGCAAACATTAGCCGTCCAAAATACAGGAGCCTTATTTTCAATTCCGCAGGGTTCTAAAGCATCAATTTGTCGGTAAAGATCGAGATTAATCTCAGCCAAATCTGCTCGCACATCTACAGAAACCAGCGGCTTGAGGTGTTCCGGCTGCAAACATTGATTGGCAAAAACTGACAGTTGATGGCGAAATTGTTCTAGATTCTGGGCCGGCATAGAAAAACCGCCAGCCGCTTTATGTCCGCCAAATTTAGTTAATAAATCCGCGCAAAAATTCAGCCCGTCAAATATATTAAATTCAGGAATTCCCCTCGCCGAGCCCCGGATGATATTAGCCGTTTCGCCACCCTCATCCTCAAAAGTACCGATAAAAACGGGTACGCCGTAACGTTCCAGCAACCGAGAAGCCACAATCCCAATCACCCCGTGGTGCCAACCGGGTTGCACCACAACTAAAACCCGTTCCTGCTGCAAATCGAGATCACTTTTCTCGCACCAAGCAATCGCTTCCTGCTCAATTTCCTGACACAACTCCTGCCGGCGCTGATTGATTTGTTCGCACTGCATCGCGTTTTTGAGTGCCAATTCGCGATCGTCCGTCGTCAGCAACTCGATCACAATTTGAGGGTCAGCCAGCCGCCCCACAGCATTAATCCGCGGGCCCAGCCGAAAACCAATATCTTCAGGCTTTAACGTATTATTAGCTTGACTTTTTGAATTAAAAAGAGGTAAAGTTTCCGCACTTCCCGCCTGCACTCCGGCCACCTGAATCAAAGCTTGAACGCCAGCTAATTGCGAGTGAGGCAACAGCCGCAAGCCCCGCTTTACCCAGCGGCGATTAACCCCAGTCAAAGGAGCTAAATCCGCAATAGTTCCCAAAGTAAATAACTCCAGCAGCGGATTTACTAACCCACCAACTTTATTCAAATCTTGAGCTAAAGTAATCGCCAAAACATAGGCAACACCTACCCCAGCCAAGCCGCGATAAGGGGAAGATTCCGCAATTAATTTCGGGTTGAGAATAGCATCCGCCGGCGGTAGTTTTGGTGGCAAATCGTGGTGGTCTGTAATAATAACTTTTACACCGAGTTCTCGCGCTCTGGCAACGGGCCCATAGGCTGCAATCCCGTTGTCAACTGTCAGAATCAGAGCCACACCTTCGGCGTGAAATTCTTCTACAATGCGATCGTTAATCCCGTAACCTTCTCGCATCCGGCTGGGAATAGCATAATCCACCTTCGCGCCCAGAGCCCTGAGAGCTCGCAGCAACAAAGCCGTGCTCGTCATCCCGTCAGCATCGTAATCGCCGCAAATCGCAATTTTCTGCCCTCCCGAAATCGCCTCCCGCAACAATTTGACACTCGCAGCCAAATCGGGAAACTCATCCATTGGCGCGGGCAAAACCAGAGATTCCGGTTCGATAAACCCTTGCACTTCTTCAACAGAATCGATACCTCGGTTAATCAGTACCTGTGCTAGCAAAGACGACAAACCGATTTCGGCGGCAAACTGTTCGGCTTGCTGCGGTTGAGGCGCATAAATTTGCCACCGTTGGTTGGGCAATCGGGGAGAATTCGGGGGCAAAGATGTCGGTAGCTCTTGCACGGAAGCTGAGATATTAAAGATACACAACCAATCTTACCTAATTAAGTGCATCAGTCAATCAATTTTAGATTTTAGATTTTAGATTTTAGATTTTAGATTTTAGATTTTAGATCGATCCTAAAGATGAGTTTTTTGGGTAAAATTCAAAGGTTGTTTGTAGGAAAGCTTTTTTCGGAAGCTCTCACCGCACCCCAATAGGGATACCAGCGCCCTATAGAAGTTGTGAAAAGCCCCAATTTTAGACCAAAGTTCCAACCCCCAGATTGCATCTGCCCTTGTCAATCGCCAATCGAAAATAGACTGTGGGCGCAGACGAGTGATTTAATTTTATGAGGAGAATTGCATGAATGTCGATCGACCGTCTTGGTTTAACATTGCATTACAGGTTCGGGGCTCCGTCATTCCCTCAATTTGGTTACGGGTTTTACTGTGCGGTGGCTTTGGACTTTTTATTTCCCTGCTGCACTTTTTGAAATGGCCGGTTTCCTTACCCATTTTATCTAGTATTGTACCGAGTATTGTGCTGGGTTTACTGCTAGTTTTTCGGACAAATACAGCCTACGAGAGATTTTGGGAAGGTCGGAAAATGTGGGGAACCTTAGTCAACAACGTCCGCAATTTAGCGCGCCAAATCTGGGTAGCTATTGAGGAAAAAGATCCGCAGGATAGCGCCATAAAAAAGTCAGTCCTGCGCCTGTTACCTGCCTTTGCAATATCGATGAAATTGCACTTGCGCCAAGAAGTGGTAAATTCAAGATTGGAGCCGTTGATGTCCCCAGCGCAGTACCAAAAGCTCAAGTCGATGAACAATCCGCCGCTAGAAATTGCCTTTTGGATTGAGGATTATTTGCACGAGCAATACGAGCGCAATTACCTTGATGTCTATCAGTTAACTGCTATGAAGGAGTTGCTCAACTCTATGATTGATGTATTAGGTGGCTGCGAGCGAATTTTGAAGACACCTATCCCTTTGGCTTACACGATTCACCTGAAGCAGCTATTGTTGCTTTACTGTTTGGCACTGCCCTTTCAAATGGTGAATGATTTGAGTTGGGGAACCGGCCCTGTTGTGGCTTTAATTAGTTTTACTTTGTTCGGCATCGAAGAAATCGGGATTGAAATTGAAAATCCCTTCGGGCATGATACCAATGATTTGCCTTTGGACAATATTTGTGCTACCATGCAGCGCAATATCGACGATTTAATTACTTTATCTCCTAATGTTCACGAACAGGTTAAAGATAAGTAGAATTATTAGTCATTAGTCATTAGTAGCTGTGGTGCGTCGCTATGAAAGATTACCGAATAAAATCGATAATTGATCGAGCGACGCACCTGTGCGTACAAGATTGAGTCAACAAAGCCAATAATTTGATTACACCTCTTGCATAAATCACGGAATAGATAGAGCAACCGCAGATTTTAGGCAGATAAACACAGATAAACGCAGATGTTTTTAAGATAGGAGAGTGAGTGAGTGCAATCTTGTCGATTGTCGCAAAATTTGTGATAAATTGTTAGACATTAATTTCTAAGAATCAACCGCATCAACCCAGCTAAAACCAACAATAAAGGCGTCAGCCAATCTCCCCAGCGCACGTACAAAGTCCTAGTTTTCCGCCGATAAATTGTAGCATCTTGGACTTCGTAGGTATTAAGTCCAGACTTCCAAACCGTCTCGCCGTGAGGATTTACAAAAGCAGAGTACCCCGTATTAGTTGCGATAACTGCCCATCTATCAGTTTCTATTGCGCGCATCACATCGAGGGCGTGATGTTGGGCCAGCATCGGCGGTTTGTAATGGGCATTGTTGGAAGCTGTAATCATAAATTCGCCTCCCTGTGCTGCTTGATATCGGAAATTTTCAGCAAAGGCGGAATCGTAACAAATTCCGACAATGGCGCGGCCAAATGGCGTATCAAACAATTGTTTTGAGTTTCCTGCTACTAAACGAGCATCTAAGGGTGACAGCCGATTTATAATCCCGCCTAAGATTTCGTAAAAAGGGATATATTCGCCTAAAGGCACCAGCTTTAGTTTATCGTAGCGGCCGACAATTTGTCCCGTTTTGTCGATCGCCAATAAGCTATTAGTGAGACCATTTTCTTCCTGTCCAAATCCTCCCACCCAAGCCACTACACCGCGTTCGAGAATAGCTTGATAAAAGGAAAGAGTGGAACGCTGATACTCGTTTGTCCAGATAAAAGGCAAAGCGGTCTCTGGAATTAACACAGCATCGACGTTTCTGTCTGCTAACTCTTTGTATCCAGCGGTGTAACCTTCCAAAGCGCGCCGCCAGCCCCCTGAGTCAAACTTAATTTCGTTAGGAATATTGCCTTGAATAATCCCAATTTTTAATGCTGTTCCGGCTTCTTGAATTAAGGGGCGATTGTATAAACTCCAGCCGACAATATGCAAAACTAAAAACAAACCCGCAGGCAAAATATAAGCTACCCAATTTTTCCTTTTTCCTTCTTCCTTTTCTCCACTCCCTTCTTCCTTCTTCCCTCTTCCTTCTTCCCTCTTCCTTCTTCCCTCTTCCTTCTTCCTTCTTCCTTCAATAAAAGCTTCGGCAATTAAGCCATTTACTGCTACGATGGCGGCTGTTACTGCAGCGGGGCCGGAGAGTTGACCGAGGTGCAATATTGGTAAATTGTGCGGGCTTTGGGTGTATGATAGTGATGTCCACCACAGCGAACCTGTGCTCCAAATACTTTCTAAGGCGCACCACAAAGCTGTGCCAATTAAAACGCGGGTTAATGCTGAAAATTGAGTTTTACCCCCCCCAGCCCCCCCTTGTAAAGGGGGGGAGTTAAGAGTTAGATTTTGACTTGGTAAAGGGGGGGAGTTAAGCAGAGGATTTTTAGCTGGTAATGTGAGGGAGTTGAGAATTACAAATAGCCACGCCCAAACGGTGACTAATGCGGCTCCCCAAAGGGTGATGAATGTCCAGCAAAAAAGTGCGATCGCCAGACTGGGCCACCAAGGAACACCCAACCAAGTCATGGGGTGTATTCCCATAATCCAAGATAAGGCTAATCCGTGATAGCCAATTCCCCACAGTACGGGAAGAAGGAAGAAGTTCGGCAACGGATTCTGTAACGGATTTAACGGATTTAACGGATGGGAGGAAGAAGGAAGAAAAAGAAATTTTTGTTTTTTTTCTGTGATTATTGGCTGTTGATAACTGACAACCATAACCCACAGCGGAACTAATGCAATCCAGGCTAAGGGCCAAGCATTGAATGGTGCTGTTGTCAATGCCATCAAAATGCCGCTGAAAAATGCGATCGCCCAAGCTAATACTTGAGATTTCCCAAGCGCGAGTTTTTCAAATTTAAGCCGGTTAAATATTGCCACTTTGACGATCGCTAAATCTAATAATTCTTAATTAATATATCACGTTCGGTCAATTAACTGTTTTTAGTGAGGACTTCAGTCCGCATCCATTACCAGGAGGAAAGTCCTCACTACGAAGCATTTTGATTGCGAGCGTTGCAGCGGAAATAAGATCGGAAATAAGTCTCTTAAGTTATATTTGCTCAAACAAAAAGCTAATTTTAGCTGTTGATTGAAGGAGCGATCGTTGCTACCGGGGTGACTTCACTGGCGGCCAAGTCGAGGGGGAAGTTGCGATCGAACTACATTCTCAATAGACTGCTTGCATTCATGCCAAAACCATCTTAAAATTATCTGCGCTGCATCTGTGTCGATCGGCCTGACATCTGCGGTTGACCGACTCGCATCAAAGATATGCGGCAAAAATTTGTTGACCAAAAAACCCGGTTTCTGAGGCGCTAATCGCAATCAACCGGGTTTCTGAAGATGAGTTCGTAAATGGGGCCTGCAAAATTAACCTTTAGCCAGGGGGCCAGTTCATCTGCCGTCCGCCGAGAATGTGAAGGTGGAGGTGGTCTACAGTTTGGCCGCCGTCATTACCGGTATTGATCGCGACGCGATAGCCGTTGGACAGGCCCTCTTGTTCTGCTACCCGCTTGACAGTCAGCAGCAGGTGTCCCATCAGAGCATGGTCTCCCGACTCGGCATCGGCTAATTTGGGAATAGGTTTTTTGGGAATGACGAGGATGTGGACTGGCGCTTGGGGATTGATATCTCTGAAGGCGAGGGCCAAGTCGTCCTCATAAACGATGTCTGCTGGAATCTCTTTGCGGATGATTTTGCTGAAAAGCGTTTCTTGAGTTGTCATGGGTGTTAAGGAAGGAAGTTCGGCAACGAGCAATGTACGGGATGTAACGGATGGGAGGAAGGATGAGGGAAGACGGAAGACGGAAGACGGAAGACGGAAGACGGAAGAAGGAAGAGGGAAGAAGTGGCAAGGCCCAAGAGGGAAGGCAGAAGGCGGAAGGTAGAAGGCAGAAGGCGGAAGGCAGAAGGCGAAGAGGGAAGAGGGAAGGGGGAAGACTCAGCAGCAGAGGAGCAAAAAGAGAAAAGGAAGAGGCAAGGAAAAGTTTTTCTTGCTTCTTCCGATATTCATTAGTCATTGTTAATCATAATATATGATGAATCAAAGACAGGCAAATTAGGGATCGAGAAAAATGCTTGCTAGGGTTTGGAGTGCATCGATCGTAGGCATTGACGCGGTAAAGGTGGGTGTGGAGGCTGATGTGTCGGGGGGGCTGCCGAAAATTGTGGTGGTGGGGTTGCCTGATTCGGCGGTGCAAGAAGCTAAAGAAAGGGTTAAGGCTACGCTAAAAAATTCGGGTTATGCTTTTCCGATGCGGAGTATTGTGATAAATTTAACTCCGGCGGATTTGCGGAAGGAAGGGCCGAGCTTTGATTTGCCGATCGCCATTGGCATTTTGGCAGCGTCGGAACAAGTCAGCGCTGAACTTTTGGGAGATTATTTGTTTTTGGGCGAACTGTCCTTAGATGGAAGTTTGCGGGCTGTGTCTGGGGTGTTGCCGATCGCCGCTGCTGCTGCCAAAATGGGTGTTTCTGGGTTAATTGTACCGGCTGGTAATGCGGAAGAAGCCGCTTTGGTGCAGGGAATATCTGTTTACGGTTTTGAAAATATTTTTGCAGTTACTGATTTTTTAAACAATCCTCAAGTTTATTCGCCGGTACAAGTAAACGGTCGAGAAGAGTTAGCAAAAAAGCGGATTCCGGGTCTAGATTTAAAGGATGTAAAGGGGCAAATTCACGCGCGGCGGGCTTTGGAAATTGCGGCGGCGGGGGGACACAATTTGATTTTTGTCGGGCCCCCAGGGAGCGGTAAGACTATGCTGGCGAGACGTTTGCCTGGTATTTTGCCGCCGCTGACTTTTGATGAAGCTTTGGATGTAACTCAAATTCATTCGGTGGCGGGGTTGTTGAAGGATAAGGGAATGCTGGTGAGCGATCGGCCTTTTCGCAGTCCTCACCATTCGGCATCGGGGCCTTCTCTGGTTGGCGGGGGCAGTTTTCCGCGTCCGGGTGAAATTTCTTTAGCACATCGCGGCATCCTTTTTTTGGATGAATTAACTGAGTTTAAAAGAGATGTTTTGGAGTTTTTGCGGCAACCGTTGGAAGATGGTTATGTGACGATTTCTCGGACTAGACAATCGGTGATGTTTCCGGCACAATTCACTTTAGTTGCTAGTACGAATCCTTGCGCTTGCGGTTATTACGGCGACTCGATCCAACAGTGTACTTGTTCGCCGCAAAAGCGAGAGCAATATTGGGCAAAACTTTCGGGGCCTTTGATGGATAGGATTGATTTGCAGGTGGCGGTTAATCGTTTGAAACCGGAGGAGATTACGCGACAGCCGACGGGGGAGGAGTCGGAACCGGTGCGGGTGAGGGTGCAGCGGGCGCGAGAGCTCGCAACTCGCCGTTTTCAGTCGGAATCTAGCTTGCGCTGTAATGCGGAAATGCAAAGCAGTCATATTAACCAATGGTGTCAGTTGGATGATGCTTCGCGGAATTTGTTGGAGATGGCGATTCGGAAGTTGGGGCTTTCGGCGCGGGCGAGCGATCGAATTTTGAAGGTTGCGAGAACTATTGCTGATTTGTCGGGGGATGAAAGCTTGAAAACGAATCATGTGGGGGAGGCGGTGCAGTATCGGACGATCGATCGGATGCAGTAAGGTGGATTTGTGCGATGTTTTTCAAGTCGTAAGTTGATATATTGCAGGTCGATATTTTGGTTCGGGAATGGGTTTTCCCGTAGCTTTTGCAGCTTCAAGCCATGCTGTTTTAGCAATCTGTACTTCCTGCAAAGCTGATTCTGGGGTTTCGCCAAAAGCTGAACAGTATTTTAAATCGGGAATATCAGCAATGTAGCCTTCATTTTGGTTGCTGTAAAAAATATTGATGCGATAGTCTTTCATAGTTCATCATCCTTAATTTTGAGCTATATCGTGTATTCCTGCTTCGTAAAATCCTTCCTCTTGAAGAAATTGAGTTAATTCCTTAAGTCCTTGGCGACGCATCACTTTTCGCTGTTCTTGATAAATGATTAAATCCTTAAATCGAATCCGCCGATGGGAACCTACTTTGATATAAGGAATTGCTCCTTCATCTAGCAAATTCACAAGAAATGGTCGCGATACATTCAAGATATCAGCCGCTTGCTGCGTCGCTTAGCGGGTGACAAGGCACTTCTAGTCTAAACAGGACAAAGCTTTGAGAGAATGGTAAGGTAAAAAAATAAGGAGCCACACGGGCTCCCCAAAAAACAAAATGTTGCCACCATGATACTAAAAAATCCTGTGCACTCATCTCAATGAAAGCCAATACTTAACCTTACAACTGCTGTTGTTATTGCTTCAGGCTCATCGTCAGGTCAAGCTCTCCGTATTAGCCAGTGTCTTTCCTCAACCGATTCAATATCAAAGCCGCTTTCCGAAACTTACAACGCTTGAGAGTGTTGCCTCAGTTGTGTATCAAACTGTTATGGTTTCCCCTGATTAAATATTGGATTCGGCAAGAGCAAACGTCCAAGCGCTTAAACCGAGAACAACGTCGTTGTGTACGAAAACTCAAACATCAAAAGTATGGCTATTGGATCGTTACAATCGACCGGACACAGTGGAAAGGACATAATATATTTATGGTTAGTCTAGTCTGGGGAACTCATGCTCTGCCAATATATTGGGAACTCTTAAAGAAGTCAGGTAACAGTGACCTCAAGACTCAAAAACGACTTGTAGGTACAGTCCTTATTCTATTTAAGAAATACCCCGTTTTGGTATAATGGCGATCGAGAGTTTCATAGCCCCAAACTCGCATCATGGCTTGATTCCAGGGGTGTATCTTTTGCACTACGTCAGAAAAAGGACTTCCAATTTCAAGAGAATTTAGGTGAAGACTATCAAGTGTTCAAAAAGCTTGGCTTCAAACCTGGGATGTCCAAATTTTATCAGAATATTTTGGGAAATAAAGGAGACGGTTTAGGGCCATTTAATCTGGCTGTATATTGGAAACGAAAATATCGTAAGCCAGGGCCAAAAGAACCTTGGTACATTCTGACAAATCTCCCTAATCTGAAGCTGACTTTAGATGTTTATTGTTGTCGGTGGGACATCGAACAGATGTTCAAAGATTACAAAACTGGTGGTGATAATTTAGAAGATACCAAGGTCAATGAAGCTCGTTTGTTAGCTTGAGTCTTGTTGATTTCGCTCGCTTATAGTTTGGCAACGATTCACGGACAATGGATCAAGAAATTAGGTGTAGAAATTTATGCTGGGCGGAGCTCGGAGCATCAAGACAAAACCCCACGACAAAGTGAATTTAGTCTGAGCCTCTATGGACAACGGTGGATCTATGGGATGGAATTATGGAACGATTGGGTAATAAGTCTAATTGCGCTCAAGCCCCATAAATAAACGTCTCTATTTTTGTGGCTTCTACGCCCTATCCCTTGTGCAGCAAGCATTATAGGTGCGTTGTCACCCGTTAAGAGAAAAATCACAACAAAGAGCCAAGTATAGCACCGAACTTTAAAAAAAATCAGAGGTTTGAAACCGCAGATAAACGCAGATAAACGCCGATTTAGTTGGCAGTTTATCTGCGTTAATTTGCATTCATCTGCGGTGAAAAATTAAATCCTATCGTCCTCAGAAAAAAGTCCCAACAAAGGGCCGAGAATAGCGCCGAAAACAAAGCCGCCGGCGTGAGCCCAGTAGGCAACTCCCCCGGATTCCATGCCGACATTTGCAGGGGCATTTAAGGAAGCCAACCCGCTCAATGCTTGCTGTGCAAACCAAAATCCGAGAAAGAAGAAAGCGGGGATTCTGACGGTGGTAATAAAGATTCCTAACGGCAGCAGTGTTAGAACTTTGGCTTGGGGATATTTGAGAATGTAAGCTCCCATCACGCCTGCGATCGCGCCGCTAGCACCAAGGGACGGAATGGCTGATGCTGAGGAAAAAAACCACTGAGTTAGTGATGCTAAAACGCCGCAGGTAAGGTAAAATATTATAAATTTGACGTGTCCTAAACGGTCTTCTACATTGTTGCCAAAAATCCACAAAAATAACATATTTCCGGCAATGTGGAGAAAGCCTGCGTGCAGGAATTGGGAGCTAACTAGCGTAGTCCATTCGGGAAATGGCGAAACTGGCAGCGCTACCCGACACATATTGCTTAGCTGGCAAGGAACTACCGCCCAAGAGTAGAAAAATTGCGTTAATTGGCGATCGCCCAAGGAGAGTTCGTACAAAAATACTAATACGTTTGCAGCAATCAGCCCGTAGGTAACGTAGGGAGTGATGCTGATCGGGTTTTCGTCGCGTAAGGGAACCACAGCCGTTTTTTCCTCAAGATCAAAAATATTGGCAACAGGATAGCGTATTTGCCTGCAATATTTCTTCTATCGCAAGGAAGAAGTTATTAGTCAGTTGTCTGTTGTCTGTTGAATTTATCTGTTGTCAGGATTGCCGTAAATCATTTGGGAAACTTTGGGGGTTTTGTCTCCGATGTGAAAAGTGCGGGCTGTTTCTTCGATCGCCCGATCGGCATTTGTGACTCGCTCGAATTGGCGAAAGTTTTTTGTCAATGGGATGGACAAAAATTAGGTATCATAGTCTAGAAGTGAAGTTTCGATAGATTTTAGTTCATGTCGATCCAGTTGGCAAAATCCGATTCACAAATCCTTGAATGCTTTCCGATATTGGCTCAATTACGTCCACACCTGAAACAAGAGGATTTTTTGGAGAAAGTTCAGCGTCAAAAGCAGAATGGTTACCAGTTGGCTTTTTTAGAACGAGATGCTCAAATATTTGCTGTAGCAGGGTTCTGTATTGATGAGTGTTTGGCGTGGGGACGATTTTTGTATGTTTATGATTTGGTTGTTGATGAAACAGTGCGGTCAAAAGGTTACGGGCAAAATCTGTTTGAGTGGTTGATAGAATTTGGCAGGCACCATGATTGCAAAGAGTTACATCTAGATTCAGGAGTTCAGCGTTTTGATGCCCATCGCTTCTATTTGCAGCAACGTATGAACATTATATGCCATCATTTTTCGCTAAACTTGTGATTATATTTCTATGAAAACTCCTACACTTTCTACAGCCATGATACTCACCGCGCACAAAGCATAAATTCCCGTTCCTACGGCTACTTGTACTGTGTCTGCATTGAGAATTTTGATAAGCTTCCAGCTATCTCCATTTTTTTGATAAAGCGTCCACGAACGAATGTTTTTATCGGCGGGATTTTTCCACTGCAAAATATTGCTGTTGCCAACTTTTTGGACTACGGCTGATGCGGGAGGGGCTGGTCGCGTTCCATTTTGCCAAGGCATCACGGGAACGAGTGCAGGTTGCGTGTATGTAGTGGATTTGAAATTATCGTATATTTTTTGGCGATTGTCGCTAAATGCTTTCATGCTGAAGAAAACATTGCCTAAAGCTAAGTTTTGTTTGGAGTTGCGCGTAATCTCAATTTGATTGTTGATTTCGTCTACATTCCACTTCTGACCGTCAAGCTTTCCTAAGTTATTTCCCACATAAATATGTCTGTTTTGCGGGTTATTTTCTAGCCACCATTGCAGCAAAACTGGATAGCTTTGAGCTGTTTGGTCGATGCGCCAATAAAGTTGCGGATTGAGATAATCGACCCAACCTGATACTAACCATTTTTTGGCATCGGCGTAAAGTGTTTCGTAGGCATCTAAACCGCGACTTTGGGGCGGCTGGCCGGGGCGATATATGCCGAAGGGACTGATGCCGAATTTAACGTTGGGTTTGGCTGCTCGAATTCCTTCTCCTAGTCTTTTAACTAGCTTGTTAACATTTTCCCGACGCCAATCTCCTAAACTCATTTTTCCGCCTCTGGAGACGTAACTATTGTAAATTTTGCTGTCGGGAAATTCTTTGCCGGCAATTGGATAAGGATAGAAATAATCGTCGAAGTGAACGCCGTCTATATCGTAGCGCTTTACTACGTCTAAAATGACGTTGTAAGTTTTTTCTAGCACTAAATCAATTCCCGGATCCATCCACCAGTCGTCGCCCCACGGATAAACGCATTCGGGATTGGTAACAGAGATGTGCGGGCTGACGTTGGGAGGGGTTTGGGTATAAGAAACTTTGGCGCGGTAGGGATTGAACCAAGCGTGAACTTCTATGTTGCGTTTGTGGCTTTCTGCAACGGCAAATATTAAAGGGTCATAATAAGGTTCTGGTGGTTTTCCTTGAGTTCCTGTCAGCCATGAACTCCAAGGTTCTAATTGTGAGGCGTAAAGGGCGTCGCCTGCTGCTCTAATTTGGAGGATAATTGCATTGAAATTCATTTCTTGTACCCTGTCAAGAATTTTTAACAGTTCGGCTTTTTGCTGTTCTGTTGAGAGTTTGTTGCTGAACGGCCAGTCTATGTTCCACACTGATGTTATCCAAACTCCGCGAAATTCTCGCTGGTGGTTGACGTAAACTTGGGGTCGGGGAACTTTGCTGAGAACTATAATATATTGATTGTATATTGCTGGTGCTTTTTTGAGATACACTAATGCTTGATAAACCCAGGCTGAAATATCGGCTCTGGTGGCGCTTCCGGCGGGATTTAATAAGTTTAAATTTGGATAGTTTACGACTATTTCGGATTGGGTGGCTATGACGATCGCATTTTTGGCATAGTTGGGAATTTCTGTGCTGTCTAGGTAGATGTTTGATAGGATAAGATTGCTTGTTGGTACACTATTTGAGCCAAATACTCCGCTAACTAAGGCAACTAATGCCTCGGCTCTGGTAATCCTGTTTTCGGGTTGGAACAGGTTGTCGGGGTAGCCGGAAATAAACCCTCTTTTATATGCTGTTTGAATGGCGGCGGCGGCCCAGTGAGTGGCGGGAACGTCGATAAAGGGAATGTAGGGCCGTTTGTCGGGTATGGGAAAGGCTTTGCTGACAATGGCGGCAAATTGGGCGCGGGTTAGGTTGCTGTTGGGGCGAAAAGTGCGATCGGGAAATCCGCTAATTACTGACCGTTCTACTAAGCCGTCAATAAATATTTTTGCCCAATTATTTTGAATGTCGGAAAATTGGATGTTGCTAGAAACCATAGTTATTTAATAATCGGGAATTTGGCATTGTTGACTGTTGACTGTTGACTGTTGACTGTTGACTGTTGACTGTTAACAGTTAACTGTGGACTGTTAACTGTTAACTGTTGACGGCTTTGAGTGATGACAACTGACAACTATCAACTATCAACTATCAACTGTCAACTGTCAACTGACTACAATAAACCTGCATTTTCGTAGAAAAGCCGGATGATATTGATGATTTTTTCTCCGTATAATGGGTCAGAATTCCAGCGTCCGGCAAGTTCGTTGACTGTGGGGGCGACACCGCGCTTGACAAAGCGAAAACGCACGTTTTCTTTAACTAAAGGTTGGTCGATAGGTTCGATGCTGCCGTAAGCTTTTAGATGCTGAATTTGCCCTCTAATTCCTGTCCTGACATCGGGAAATGAGAGGCCGGAATTTGTGGGGCTGATGACTCCCATGTCGGCAAAGTTAAATTGTTCTGCTTTTACTGCAATGCCAAATTTGAGATAGTTTGTTTCTAAACACATTTGGCCAAAAGCTACGTCGTGGTTAACTCCTTCTGCAGCTGCTTCTTGCACGTAAATTTGAGGTAAACTCGGAAAGTTTGCTGAGGCTTTGCTGTTATTTTTGGCGAGAAATGCTGTCATTTGTTGGGCGGTAGTTAGACCCCGACCCATGATTTTTGCTACGCCTGAGAGGATATCACGGCGCGATCGCAGCAATACTGATGTTGTAGACTGATCCCATGCTACGGAAATATCCCGATCGCGCAAATCGATCGCCCGCACGAAAACTACTCCATTGTACGTTACCCGGCGATCGACTGCCTCTGGTTCGACGTTGAGAAGGTCTAGAACTTCGGAAGGGACAAAGGAATTTCCGTTCACCAAAATGCCTTTATCTTCGTGCGGCCCACCGTTAATTTGGATATTAATTAAGGGATAAACTATAGGTGTCGGCGCGGGCGTTGGTGTTGGTGCGGGTGTGGGTGTTGGTGTCGGTGTTGGTGTGGGTGTCGGTGGTGTTAAGGGTTTCAAATTCGTATTTTTTAACCAAGCTTCGAGCCCGTCAGCGAGTCCGAGGGCGACATCGCGGCGGCGAGTTTGAATAATTCGCAAGTCGTCGGGACTGGTCAAAAAACCGAGTTCAATCAGTAGCGAAGGAATGTTGACGCGCCGACAAAATGCGAGGCTACCAACACCAGCTTCAGTATCTGGTTTTGCGCCGCGGTTGGGTATTTCTCGGCACCTGCGTAAATAGCCGTTTAAAATTAAATCCGCATCTGCTTTTCGCTTAGGGTTGCTGCCAATATAAAACGCAGTGGCACCGCGAACTTGGGGATTAGAAAAAGAGTCGCCGTGAATTTCTATCGCTACATCTCCGGCGACGCTGCGGTTGTTTATCCAAGCGATAGTTTCTACCAAACTCAGAGTATCCGGCACGGAGAAAGTGTTGATGCCTCGCTGCCGCAATTCGGCTACTACTAACTCGCGAGTTTGGATCATTTCCTGGGCTTCGGTTGTGCCAAGCGCGATCGCCCCCATATCCCGCAAGCTGCCTTCAAACCCGCCGTGTCCTGCTGAAACAAAAATAGAACCCATTTTATAAAATTCTCCACCTTGCAGTTAATTTAGCGTCTGCTTTGTAGTCTTGGGATTTATTTTACCCCAAAGGCGTATATTTTATTATTGCATAGCAAATTTGTAGTTGCGCTCTAGGTGGGGGTTTTAACCCCTTGGCACAACTACAAAATTATTGATCCGGCGGCTAGTTACATCGTAACAGCGGGGCTAGTCGAAGGTTTTGGCGGCTTAATGTCCTGGGAAACTGCACGGGCGCGGAAGAGTTTAGCAAAGGCTTGCTCGCACTTAGACAAATCCGCTTCTATCTCTGTAAAAATGTCAGTTGATACCGGATCTGTAAACTGGGCCCGCAGGTTGTGGATATCGACAACACCAGTTTGCAAATCGCCCAAAATGGTTCGCAACAAAAACGTTTCATCAGTTCCTTGGAGCGAAGTTTTTAATTTAGCGTATTTATCAGCAATTTGGGCGGGAATTGAGGGTTTTTCGCCGAAATCGTTCAGGCGTTTTTCCAGAGCGAGGATGTGGTGCTGTTTGTTTTGAACCATTTCTGCAAGGAACGATCGCAAATCGGCATCTCCGGTTTTTTCCGCATAATTTTGAAACGCTTCGCAAGCATAACGTTCCCCTGCGAGGGCGGTATTCAAACCTTTAGCAATATCGCCTTGTGTGGAGCCTCCCCAAGCATTAGCTAGTTTCCACCATTCTGCACTGCTGTCAGTTTCTTCTGGTAAACCTACTGCTTTACCGCCGTAACCGAGGCGAGCCAGAATTGCAGTAGTAAATATTGCTAAATCGCCCGGTTGGCGGGAAGTAATCAAGTTACCATCAACTACTAAAGGTTCGTTGATGTAGTTAGCTCCGGCATTAATCATGTCGGTTTTTATTGCTAAAAATCCAGTCGCATTTTTGCCTTTTAGCAAGTCGGCTTCAATCAAAAGTTGCGGCCCGTGACAAACAGCAGCGACTATTTTTCCTTGCTCGAAAGCTTCTTTGACAAACCCCACTGTATTGGGATTAGTCCGCATGGTATCGGGAGCCATACCGCCGGGAATTATCACTGCATCGAATTCTTCTGCTACTGATTCAGTGGTAGTTCCGTCAGCTTGCTGCGAAACTTTACCATTTTTTCCGGCATACTTTTCGTTAGTACGGGAACCGAGAACAACTACTTCAAATCCTGCTTGTTTTAAGGCGTTGTAAGGAACTAGGAATTCGGAATCTTCTACTCCATTTTCGATAAGGATAGCAACTCGTTTGCTTTTGGTTACGTTATCTGCTGTCATAATCAGTTTTCCTTAAGGTAGTATTTTATAAAATTTAATTTATTTGTTGCTGTTTTCGCGTCTGGCTAAGGTTATAAATTGGTTGGTGGCAAAATGTGTGTTCATGAGTCTTTGGAGGTAGTCGTAAGGTGCGCATTGCGCACCCTACAATTAGATGTTTTGTGCAGTATCACGGATAGCATCAATGCACGTAAGAGGCGCCGTTAATGTCGATCGTTGTCCCGGTAGCGTGCGGGGCTAAACCAGAGGCTAAAAAAGCGATAACATTGGCGACATCTTGAGGAGGAGCGATTTTGCCGATCGGGATATCGCGCACAATCTCTGCTTCGCCAAACTCCCGAATAAACTTATCTGCCATTTCCGTACTGACAAATCCCGGTGCAACAGTAAAAGCCAAAATATTCTCAGCCGCAAATCCTCTAGCAATGCTGCGAGTTAAAGCAACAATCGCACCTTTTGAGGCGGCATAGTGGAGGTAATTAGGGTCATCGCCGCGAAAAGCAGCGCGACTTGCTATATTAATAATTGTACCACCACTGCGAGTTTTGAAATGTAGAATTGCTTCCCGGCACAAATCAGCAACAGCAACTAAATTAACTTGTAAAGTTTGCTGCCAAACCGACGACCAAATATCAAATTCCTCCTCAATACCCGCCGACTGCATAATCCCAGCATTGTTAACTATAATATCAATATGACCGCGCCATTTTACCGCATCTCGCCACAAACTCGCAGCCGCATTTTCTAGCATCAAATCTGCAGGTAATAAATAACAGCGATCGCCCGCCACACTTGCTGCTACCGATTCCGCCGCTTGGTGACTGTGACAGTAATGCAAAATCACCTCAGCCCCAGCATTAACCAGAGTCCGAACCGTCACTGCACCAATCCCTTTCGAGCCACCAGTTACTAAAATTACCTTTCCGGTTAAATCAATCATTTCTGTCTCTCTCTGCGGTTAATAAAAAAAATAAATCCCATTCACACCAAAAATATAATTGCTATATAATACAGCACATTCCATCTAATGCAATGCCATTGCCTCATGCTGATATCTGCAACACACATCTCCAAAAACTTCCACATCTTTTTCCAGGTTGGTTTCTATTGGAAATATAGCCACTGCTGAAAGCACTATAGCAATCCTAAATGATTATACTCGTTACCAGGCTCTGCCTGGTAACGCATATCCGGAGGCTCTGCCTCCATTGTCGCAGCCGAGGCAGAGCCTCTGGACATCGGTTCCCAGGCAGAGCTTGGGAACCAGTTAACCAGTTATTGAAACTGATTTAGGATTGCTATATAGCTTCTTTGTCCTTAAACTCGATAGCTAAAGTGGATTCGGCAGCAGAGGTCGAATTAACTCCATAATTCGGTCATAATTAAAATTGTTGATATAATCAGTTAGTGCCTTAGATAAACCTGCTTTAGATTCAGGAATTTGTACAATTAATTCGTTCATAACTTCGGTGTCGAGATAGTAAGCGGCGTGATACATTTGTTCTAACCACTGAGGGGACATCACAGATATATCTTCTACAGACAGCGTTTCAAGCAATAGTTTCTTGTGAGTTTGTTCTACGACTGCGTAGATATATTGCACTCCCAAATATTTAGCAATTTTGTCAAAGATGTCTCTCTGCTGAAATGGCTTGCTTATAAGATCGTTGCAGCCAGCGCTAAGAACTTTCTCTCGCTCTTCTTCAAAAACACTGGCAGTTAAAGCAATAATGACAGTTTCTTGGTTCTTAGGGCATTGTCTAATATATTTAATAGCAGTGTAGCCATCCACGATCGGCATTCGTAAATCCATCATAATCAGGTGCGGCAGCCAACTCTCCCACAGCGAGAGTGCCTCCATTCCCTGTTTTGCCTCTCTTACCTCAAAACCCACCAAGGTAAGGCTCTCAACTAACAAGCGGCGATTTTCTTCTAAATCTTCAACAACAAGAATGCGGTAACTTTGTTGTCCGGGAGCTAAACCAATTACTCTTTGATTAATTGATTCTGGGGGTAAGAATGCTGCTTGAGGCAACTGTACACCAATCTCAAATGAAAAAGTGCTACCTCGGTTCAAAGTGCTTTTAACGCAAATTTGACCGCCCATGAGTTTGACGAGTTTTTGACTGATCGCTAAACCAAGCCCGCTTCCTTGACTCAAATTATTCCCGGCTTGGGCTTGCACAAATACCTTAAATAATTTATCAATTTCTGTGGGGGCAATTCCCACGCCTGTATCCTCAACTTCAAAACATAGGTGACAGGATGTTTCGTCTCTTTGGGTTGCTCTTACTCGTAGGGTGACGCTTCCTTGCTTGGTAAACTTAATCGCATTACCGAGTAGATTTGTCAAGACTTGATATAGTTTTTTCTCATCATTATGCACAAATCTGGGTAGATCGGGTTCTTGCTCGACAACTAGCTGTAATTCTTTAGATTGAACTCTAAATTGCAGCATTTCTTCAATAGATGTCAGCAAATTTGTCAAGTCAAAGTCAGAAGGATTGAGTGTCATCCGTCCGCTCTCTATTTTGGATAAATCTAAAATATCGTTAATCAAGTCCAATAAATGTTTACCGCTACGATTCACAATCTGTAAACGTTCTTGAACAGAAGGAGTCAGATTGCTCTCATAACTAATCAATTGCGTGAATCCCAAAATTGAGTTGAGGGGGGTGCGGAGTTCGTGGCTCATATTGGCTAGGAAGACTGTCTTGGCTTGGTTTGCTTCATTTGCCTGCTGAAATTCCAACTCAGCTTGTTTGCGATCGCTAATGTCAATTAAATATCCCAAGATTTCTACTGGTGTACCTGAACCATCTCGAATTAGCCTAAGCTGACACAGCATCCAGCGATAAACCCCATCGGAGCGACTCAAACGGTATTCGTGGAAGTAAAAATCATTAACGAATAAATTTGCTAAGCCATTAACCACTGGTTCTACATCATCTGGGTGTAAGTGATTCACCCAAAATTTAGAATCTTCTAAAAACTCCCTGCTTTCGTAGCCCAATACATCTTTGATATTTTTGCTGATGAACGTTGCGCCATAATCGCCAGCAGGTTTACTGCTAAAAATGACAACGGGACTGTAGTTTAGAAGAAAGTTGAGGCGATTTGTAGTAGCGTGCAAGGCTTGCTCAGCCAGTTTTAGCTCTGTTGCGTCCTCCTGAACCGCAACATATACAGTTCCGTATTCAGGATGCTCAAACATAGATGTATGAACTCTGCACCAAAAGAGAGTTCCATCTTTCTTTCTATTGTGGACTTCATATTTCGCTTCCCCAGTCTGTTCAATTTGAGTGACTATATCTAGAACGGTTACATCTGGTGTAAAATTTGTATCGAGATAATTCAAGACACCAAGTGGTTGACCTGCGAGTTCGTCCTCTGTGTAGCCAAACATAGCGTCAAAGGTAGGATTGGTGTAGACTATCATGAGGTCTGAGGCTTTAATCAAATACACCCCTCCTGCCATGTTATTCATGATAACGCTTTGAATATCTAGCGTCTTTTGAGCTTTTTTTCGAGCCGTAATTTCTTGGATCTGAGAAATAAAATGCAGTGGATTTCCCTGGCCATCTTGTACTAGCGATCCATTAAGAATAATCCAAATAATATGTCCTTGTTTATGGAAATACCGTTTTTCCATTTGGTAAGTTGAAATTGTTCCTGCTAATAGTTGACGTGCATAACTAAGATCCCCGTCTAAATCGTCAGGATGGGTGATGTCTTGGAAAGTTAACGCTAACAACTCTTCTGAGGAGTAGCCAATAATCTGACATAAGGCAGTATTGACTTTAATCCAGTGCCCATCAAGTGAAACGAGCGCCATCCCGATAGAGGCATCTTCAAACGCATGGCGAAACTGCTCTTCACTGTTTCGTAAAGCTGCTTCAATTTGTTTGCGATTTATTTCAGCTCGTTTGCGATCGGTGATGTCGCGTTTAATTACAGAACACCCAATAATTCTGCCTGTTGTGTCCTTCAGAGGTGATATGGTACAAGATATTTGGATAAGCTGTCCATCTTTGCGGACACGCACGGTTTCATAGTTTTCAATCGTTTCTCCTTGTCGAATCGTTTCTAGGATTTGTTGTTCTTGGTAGGTAAGATTGGATGGAATGAGAATGACGATGGATTGTCCTATGATTTCTTCAGCCTTGTAGCCAAAGATTTTTTCTGCTGCATTGTTCCAGCTTAAAATGATTCCGTCTAAGGACTTGCTAATCACTGCCTCACCAGAGTATTCCACAATCGCTGCCATGTGAGCTAGTGATGCTTCTACTTGCTTGCGATCGCTAATATCGCGCAGAATAACGGTAAACACCGTTTCGTCTCCCATTTCCAGCCTAGAAATAGAGGCTTCAGCCGAAAACTGCGTTCCATCTCGACGACGACCCAAAATCTCGCCTCGTTCTCCCATCCTTCGCGCTCTGGTAGAAGAGTGTCCAAATTGTTTGATATGCTGCGGATGTGCATCTCTAAACTGTTCTGGCAGCAGTAAATTCAGTGGCTTCCCTAAAATATCCTCCATTTTATAGCCAAAAATCTTTTCTGCCCCTTGATTAAACAGGGTAATGCGTTGAGTGCGATCGACTGAAATGATTGCATCATTGGCGATTTCTAGAATTCCTGCAAAACGAGCCTGCGATTTTTGTAAAGCATCTGTTCGTTCAGCCACAAGAATTTCTAAATTTTCGTTAAGTTTTTTAATTTCTGCTTCGGCTTGTTGACGCTGGTAATCTATCTGGTTTAAAAAGCGAGCCGTTCCCAAGATGAGAATTGAGAAGGTGAGAACCATAACAGTTGAACGCAATGTATAGCCAAAATTAGCGTTATACCAGCCTAAATTTTGTCCCTGAAGAGTGAACCAGTTCACTGTCACTGGAAAGATTGTCCCCCAAGGCAGCAACCACCGAACCATTACTCCGCCGACCAGGGGACTGGTTACTACTTGCATTAATCCTTCCTTGGGGCGGAGCAATAAAATTCCTCCATAGAGGATGAAAAAGGTGGCGATCGTGTTTAGGGATTGAGTCGTCGTAATTGTGACCAACCGTTCAAGAATCTCGGCATTGAATTGGTGTGCAAATAAAGCTAGTAGAGAAATTAAAGCTGCAACACTACTAAAAATCTGAGCCAACCAAGTGTGTCGTTGGGAATTTTGCCCTAACAGTAAGAGTCCTAGTCCCATCAGCACAAAATTTAGGGCGGTATTTATTCCCATTCTTCCCGGATAAGGAGTCGCTGAAGACACGAAATCTCGGAAAAGCCACTCATCAATACCCAGCTTCCAACCAAAAATATACTGGCTCAACGTCAGCAGACCCATGATGATTATGAGTCCTGCCATCCCTTGAGCGATGCGATTGTGCAGTCGGGTTCTTTGGTACTGCAACAATCTCAAAGACACTCCAGCCAGCAAAAAGCAAATTGCCGTGTTTGCTTTCATGGTCGAAGTCATACCGGGAAAACCGCTTTTGAGTAGCGAGATGTCAAATTGCCAACCTAGCAGCGCGAGACATCCGATCGCAATCACGAGTAAGCTTGCCATTTCAGAAATGCGCTTGTTCATAAATCGGCTGCTTGGGTTGAAACACTCTGCTTCTGATGTTAGGCCAAGCGAAGAAGAGCAACCACTGGGGGGCTGCACCTAACCGAACTCTTCAGATTTTGTATGTCTGCGCCCCCTTGCCACACCAATATATCGGCGATCGCAGGACTTATTTCTAGGTAAAGTGAGCTTTATACGCTAGTAATTCAACTATACTATTTGTGTATAAGTAGAAAGGCGTAAATATTTGTAGTTGGGATGAGGCAGGAGTCAGGAGACAGAATGAGGAGGGATTGGGGTTTTAGCCTCATCGATCTTTCTTAACACAGTTGTGTTTTTCCCCACCGACTTACTTATGTTTATAGTCGTCTAGCAAGAAACTAGGGAAATCAGTATGATTGTCGATAGAACTAGCGATAGGGTTAGCGATCGAGCTACAAACTACCGAGGCAATATTTTAATTGTTGACGATCTGCCTGATAACCTGCGTCTTCTCAGGGATACTTTAAGCGCACAGGGTTATAAAGTACGCAGTGCTCTAACAGGGTCAATGGCGCTCAGAGCCGCCCAATTGCCATCGACGGAGTTAATTTTACTAGACATTAAATTGCCAGATATTGATGGCTATGAAGTTTGTAAACAATTAAAATCTGACCCTCGCACCGCAGACATTCCCATAATTTTTTTGAGTGCACTGAATGAAACTTTTAATAAGGTTCAAGGGCTGGCTGCGGGCGGGGTAGATTATATTTCTAAGCCATTTCAAATAGAAGAAGTATTAGCTCGTGTCGAAACCCACCTAACTATCGGAAGGCTGCAACAAAGACTCCAAAAGCAAAATATACGTTTGTTGACAGAAATTGAAGAACGGCAACGTCTCGAAGAGTCTCTCTTTGCCGAAAAGGAATTGGCTCAAGTGACACTGCAATCAATTGGTGATGGGGTTATTACTACAGATGCCCAAGGTAATGTAAGATATTTGAATCCTATAGCTGAGCGACTGACAGGCTGGAAGAGTCATGAGGTTCAAGGAGTTCCTTTTTCTACAGTCTTCCTAATTGTCGATCAAGTAACGCGAGAGCCAGTAGAAAATCCTATAAACAAGGCTCTATTAGAGGAGCAAATTGTGGGTTTAGCTAACAATACTATTCTGATTTGCCATGATGGAGCCGAGTATCCGATTGCTGACTCGGCAGCACCGATTCGAGACCGCCAAAGTCAAATTATTGGGGCAGTCATCGTCTTTCATGATGTTACTGAATCGCGCTATCTCGCCCGTCAACTCTCTTGGCAAGCGAATCACGATGCCCTGACGGGGTTAATCAACCGTCGAAGATTTGAGCAGCAGCTAGTTGAGGCGATCGCCTCTGTTCAAGATAGCAATCACCAGCACGCTCTTTGTTATTTAGATTTAGATCAGTTCAAAGTCGTTAACGATACCGTAGGTCATATTGCTGGCGATGAGCTACTGCGCCAAATCACCGCAGTTTTACGCCAAAGAGTCCGCGCTAATGACGCACTGGCTCGCTTGGGAGGTGATGAATTTGGTCTTTTGCTTACTCAATGTTCCCTCTCTCAAGCAGCTCAGATTGCGGAAAGCCTCAAAGACCTAGTGCATCAGTTTCGGTTTATTTGGAATAGCAAAAGCTTTATCATCGGGGTCAGCATTGGAGTTGTTGCTATTGACCAAAACAGCCAAGATTTGAGGGAGCTTCTGGGAGCGGCTGATGCAGCTTGTTATGCCGCCAAAGCCCGAGGTCGCAACTGTGTTCATATTTATAGTCTAGATGATAGCGAACTAATTAAACAACGTGGTGAGAGGCAGTTGATTTCCAAAATCAGCCGAGCGCTGGAAACCAATCGTTTTTGTCTCTATTACCAAAAGATTGTCTCTATTACCTCTAAACCATTGGTAGAGCATTATGAGCTTTTACTCAGAATGCTAGACGAAAATGGAGAAATAGTATCTCCCAATGAGTTTATTCCCGCCGCCGAGCGTTACGGTTTGATAACAGAAATCGATTATTGGGTAATCGAAACTTTTTTCTCTAATTATCACAATTTACCGAAGAAAGATGTTGTTAATCAAGGATTGTATACGATCAATCTTTCGGGGGCTAGCATTAGTAATAATCAGTTTCTGAGGTTTTTAATCGAACAATTTTCTCGCTACCAAGTCCCCCCACAAACCATTGGTTTTGAAATCACGGAAACCGCAGCGATCGCAAACTTTGAGCAAGCCAGATATTTCATGAGCGAACTCAAAAAGATTGGCTGTTGCTTTGCTTTAGATGATTTTGGCAGTGGGTTGAGTTCTTTTGCTTATCTGATGAATTTACCAGTAGATTATCTAAAAATTGATGGTGCTTTTGTCAAAAATATTAGTCATAATTTGATTTCTCAAGCGATCGTTGAAGGCTTTAATCGTATTGCCCATGCGATGAATCTCGAAACTATAGCTGAGTTTGTCGAAGACGAGGCTATTTTAGAAAAATTGCGGGAGATTGGAGTAGATTATGCTCAGGGTTATGGGATCGCCCGCCCTGTTCCTATTAATTTTAATCGCTAGTCGATCGCACGCTCGCCAGCGAACCCATTGCCTCACGCCTGCGTCCAGTCGGTCAGCCTCCAAGAGTCGATCGCCCGCTGCTACAAGGCTAGCTCAATTTACTGTGTCACATTTAGATCGAATGTGCTGTAATTGTAAAGGATTGAGTGTTCTAGTGGAAATAAACCGGAAAATTTGCCATGAAAGCAGTTGCGTTCGATCGCTACGGTTCAGCCGAAGAATTGCAGTACCGAGAATTGTCCAAGCCGATCGCCAAATCCAACGAATTATTAATCAAAGTTCGCGCTAGCAGCGTCAATCCCGTAGACTGGAAAATTCGGCAAGGAAACCTGCAACTATTGACAGGATTTAAATTTCCTCGAATTGTCGGTTCAGACATATCGGGAGTAGTCGTAGAAGTCGGCCGGGAAGTCACCAAATTTCAACCAGGAGATGAAGTTTATACATTTTTAAATCCCCTGAATGGCGGTGCTTGTGCCGAATACGCTGTCGTGCCAGAATCGATAGCAGCAATTAAACCTAAAAACATCACCCATGCAGAAGCTGCCGCAGTACCAATCGCCGGTTTAACTGCTTTGCAAGCGCTGAGAGATTTGGGTGAAATCAAAGCCGGAAAAAAAGTATTAATTAACGGCGCTTCTGGCGGAGTAGGCATTTTTGCAGTGCAAGTTGCAAAAGCACTTAACGCGGAAGTAACGGGAGTTTGCAGCGCTCAAAATACAGAGTTTGTCAAGAATTTGGGCGCAGATTTTGTTCTGAATTATGCAGAAATAGACTTTACTAAACAACCCGAAAAATATGATATAATCTTGGATGCTGTCGGCAAACAAACATTTGCCAACTGTGAAAAACTGCTGCAATCGGATGGAGTTTATATCTCGACTTTACCGAGTTTTGAGAACTTCTTCCCGATGTTGACTAGCTGGTTTTTTTCGACTAAAAAAGCTCAATTAATTGTTGCCAAGCCCAAGCCAGACGACTTGGGATTTTTGCGGGAATTAATCGAATCTGAGCAAACCCGGCCAATTGTCGATCGCACTTACAGCTTAGCAGAAGTAGCCGCAGCCCACACTTACAGCCAAACCGGCCGCGCTGTCGGCAAAATTGCGATCGTCATTGACAGTTAAAAAACTATGTTTGACCGACACGACTCAGACATTATATTTATTACGTGGGAATAGTTCAGCAAAAAATGCGCGGTTGGCGTTAAAGTTAAAAGGGATCTCCGGCTTAACTCAATACACTTGGGTTAAGCCGGAGATCCCTGGCCCCCTTAAAAAGGGGGGACAAGAGTGTTCTCAAAGTCCCCTTCTTAAGGGAGATGCGATGGGGATATCCGGGGAATAAACAGTGTCAACCCAACCTTATTGGAACTTAAGCTGTAAACTCAATTTTTGCACTCACCTACCTCCAAGACTAATAAACGTAAATCTTAAATAAAATCACAAATACCTATGACTGTGCCCTCAGACTTGGAGAAATCCGAACAAGATTCCGACAACAACCTCGAAGAAGTTAGCCCGGAAAATAGCATTGCACCAATTGCCGATGATTCTGTAGATGTTAGTAAATTAGAAGGCGAAGAAGTTAGCCCGGAAAATAGTATTGCACCAATCGCCGATGATTCTGTCGGTGTCAGTAAATTAGAAGGTGAAAAAGTTAGCCCGGAAAATAGCATTGCACCAATCGCCGATGATTCTGTAGATGTTAGTAAA